>CBDUEF010000144.1:0-6793 GCA_965366095.1 uncultured Cypionkella sp.
CTTTTGCCGCCCGAAGCCCGAACCAGCGCCGTTTGCGGCGCTGGCCATCGCCGGGGGTGACAATCATCAAAAGCGATGGGATCACGATCAGGGTCAACACGGTTGCAAAGGCAAGGCCAAAGACAATCGCGCTGGACAGCGAAATCCACCATTGAGTGGACGGCGCACCAAGGGTGGTTTCGTGATTCAACAGCTCAAGGTTCAGCCCGAAAGCAATCGGCAACACCCCCAAAATCGCCGTAAGCGCCGTGAGCACCACCGGACGCGCCCGCTCGCGGCAGGTTTCAAGGATGGCGTCGATCTTGGCCATGCCTTCGTGCCGCAGCGTGTCATAAGTGTCGATCAGCACGATGTTGTTGTTCACCACCACCCCCGCCAGAGCGATGATGCCGATTCCGGTCATCACCACGCCAAAGGGCTGACCCATGATCAACAGACCCAAAAGCACCCCAATCGTTGACATCACAACTGCCGAAAGCACCAGACCAACCGAGATGAACTTGTTGAACTGTGCAAGCAGCACGATGAAAATCAGGAACATCGCCGCGCCGAATGCCTTGCCCAGAAAGGCGCCTGCAGCGGCTTGTTCTTCGTCCTCACCAGCCAGTTTCCAGCGGATGCCCAGTTTGTCCAAGCCCGCCTTGCCCAACTCGGCGGTAATGGCGTCGCGCACCGGGGCGGCCTGCACCCCTGCGGCAATTCCGGCCTGAACGGTGATCGTGCGCTGGCCATTCAACCGGGTAAGCTGCCCTGTGGTGGGGGCAGCCACCCTTGTCACGAAATTCGACAGCGGCACCGAGCCGCTGGCGGTTTCGATCCGCAATTGGTCCAGTGCAAGAATGGTGCGCTGATCGGCGGGCAAACGCAGCCGGATATCCACCGCATCGTCTGCCCCCGCTGGGCGGTATTCCGACAGTTTCAGACCCGAGGTTACAAGTTGCACCATGGCGCCAACAGTGTTCGGGGCAACGCCGTAGCGCGCCGCAGCCCCACGATCAACGATCAACTCCCAATCGACACCCGGCAAAGGCAGGCCCGAGTCGATATCAATCACCCCCGGCACTTTGGACAATTGTTCGGCAACCTGTGCCGCCACGGTGTTCAGCCCCGCCGGATTGACTGCCGAAAGCTGGATTTGAATCGCCTTACCTGTGGGTGGCCCTGCCGCTGGCACCGAAACTTCGATATCGACACCGGGGATCCCCACCATTTTGGCGCGTAAATCGTTCAGAATGGCGTTGGCGTTTTTACGCTCGCGCCAGTCGACAAACTCATACTGGATCACCCCGATCACATCGGCAGCAACGTCATTCCCGGCGCCACCCGCCTTACCCGAGCGCGTGTAGACCGAGGAAATACCGGGGAAGCCCAAGACCCGCGCCTCGGCCTGACGCACCAGCGCATCCTTTTCATCTATCGATAGATTTCCGCGCGCCTTGACATAAAGCAGGCCATAGTCAGGCTCGACATTGGGGAAAAACTCGACGCCGCTGCCGTATTTGCCATAGGTATAGGGCACCGCGACCAACAGGCCCAGCGCGAGCATAAGCACGGTGAAGGGATGGCGCACGGCCTTGCCGACCAGCCACATATACGGCCCATCCTTGTGCTTGGCGGGCTCTTTGAACGGCTTGGCGATCAGTGCGCCCATGGTCGGCACAAAGATCAGCGCGTAAAGCATCGAGGCCGAAAGCGTCACGATCAGCGTGATCGGCATGTATTTCATGAACTCGCCAACGATGCCCGGCCAGAACAGCAGCGGCGAAAAGGCGGCAACCCGTGTCATGGTGGCGGCAATCACCGGCCCGGCCATGCGGTGCGATGCCTGCGCAAAGGCAAGACGCTTGTCCATGCCCTCGGACATGCGGCGCTCGGCATATTCGGTGACGATAATCGCGTCATCCACCAACATGCCGACAGCCAGAATAAGCGAGAACAGCACCACGATATTGACGGTATAGCCCATCAACGACAAGAGCAGCATGCCCATCAGGAAAGACGCAGGAATTGCCATTCCGATCAGGATCGACGCCCGGCCCGAAAGGGCAAACAGGATGACGATGAACACCAAGATCACCGCCGTCAGCACCGAGTTCTGCAGATCAGACAGCAATTGCCGGATGTCTTTGGATTTATCCTGACTAAAGGTTACCACGGTGCCCTCGGGCAGCAGCGTCTTGAACTCTTCGGTCACGGCCTTCACGGCGTCGACGGTTTCGATCAGATTGGCGCCCGTGCGCTTTGACACCTCGATCGCCACGGCAGGCGCACCGTTCAGGCGGGTGATGGTGGTTGGGTCTTTTTGCGTCGCGCGGATCGAGCCGATATCCTTGGCCAGAACCATCGCCGTATTGGTCGAGATGATCGGCAAACTTGCCACATCCTCGGGCGTCTCAATCAGGGACGGCACCTTGATCGAATAGCGCCCCTCGGCCCCCTCCAGCGCGCCAGCTGCCACCAGCTGATTGTTGGCATTCACCCCAGCGATCAGCAGATCAGGGCGCAGACCATAGCTTTCCATCTTGGCCGGGTCGACGATCACTTCGATCAGATCATCGCGAACGCCTTGCAGTGCCGCATCCAGAACGCCGTTCACATCCTTGACCCGGTTCTTCAACTCGCGCCCCGCTGTGGCCAGAACCGCCTCGGGGACATTGCCCGAAAGCGTGATCACCAAGACCGGAAACTCCGAGATGTTCACCTCATTCACCGTCGGTTCATCGACACCAGAGGGCAAATCGCGCCGGGCCTGCGAGACCTTGTTGCGCACATCAACCAAAGCCTTGTCGAGATTGGCTCCGGCCTGAAATTCCATCAGCACGTTGCCGCCGCCTTCATAGGCGGTTGCGGTCATTTTCTTGATGCCAGTGATGGATTTCAGAGCGGTTTCCATCGGGCGCAGCAACAGCCGCTCACTGTCTTCGGGCGAAATTCCCGAATAACCCATCGACACATAGATGATCGGGATTTGGATGTCTGGCTCGGCCTCTTTGGGGATGTTGACATAGGCCATCGAGCCCGCAAGCATCAGGAAAACCAAGACGGAAATCGTCAGTCGGGCATTGGCAATCGCGGTTTCGACGATCTTCATGGCTGTGCCACCGCGGCGGCCTCATCCACCACAACCTGATCGCCGTTGCGCACCAGATCTTGCCCGGCAACCACAATGCGAACCCCCTGCGGCACTCCGGTGACAACCAAACCTTCGGGCGTATCGTCAAGCACCTGAATGGCTGCAAACTGCGCGATGTTGTCGGCCCCGACGATCCGCAGGCCAATCTCACCCTGATCCGACAGGGTGATGATCGAGCGCGGCACCGTCACCGCGACGACCGGCTTGGCCAAGATCTCGACCTTGGCCGTCATCCCGGCGGGAATCGTTTTATCGGTGTTGGAAAACGCAATTTCTACCGGAAAGGTGCGGGTAGCGGACGAGGCTTCACGCGCCACGAACTGCACTGTGCCGTCCAATTTCTTGCCGCTGACCAAAGTCACCTGTGCCGCCGACCCGATTTCAACCTGCCCGACATCAAGCTCTGACACCTCGGCCTTAACCAAAATCGGGTCAAGCGTCAGAATTGTTGCGATCGTCGCCCCCATCTGCACCCATTCGCCTGCTTCAACCTCGACGGAATCCACGGTGCCCGAAAAGGGTACTTTCAATTGCAGCCGGTCGACGGTTGCCTTGGCCAGAGTCAGCTGGGCCGCCGCTGCGTCACGGGCAGAGCGGGCGTTGGTCACTTGGGTTTCAGGTGTATTCCCGCCTTTGAACAGGCGCTCGGCCAAGGCCAAATCGCGCTCACGCTGATCAAGCGCAATCTGCGCGATTTCGGCGTTGGCCACGGCCTCGGGGCCTTCTAATTGCATCACAACACTGCCCTGCGTCACCAGCTGGCCTTTGGCCAGATCAAGCGAAGCGACCACGCCTGTCGACCGCGCCGCCAAGGTTGCGCTTTTATCGGGCGCCGTGACGCCCGAAAGGCTGATCTTGCGCGCATGCTCGGCAAAAACCGGCGTCATTCCGGCCACAGTTCGCAAAATCACTGCCGGCTCTACGGCAGGATCAGCCACTTTAGCTGCCTCGGCATTCGCCTGATTGCTGCCCACCGCAGCAAATTTCCCGGTGGCAATCCATGCCCCGGCACAAATCAGGACAATCAGGGCCACAACCCGATGAAGGCGAATATTACTGAACACAGTCAAGGCTTTCTCTTAAGTGCGCTTACTTTGTGGATTGCCCCATTTTTTGGGCGAGGCCATACAAGTTGGGCGCTGGTCGTTGTTTTATGCGGCTTTTACTATCGCAAACATAAATATGCCAATGATATTGCTTTTCCAGTGCCAATCTATGCGCCCGGATTTCAGAAGACTTTTGATCGAATTATGGGCTTAGCCCGAAACAGCCCAATCGCCAAAGCCAAATCCGTTATAATCCCGCCAATAGGCCTCACGCGCGGCGGCTTCCAGATCGGGGCCGTAGATGTCGGCCAGTTTGAACGCCGCCTTGTCAACGGCTTGAGGCATTGGGTGCATTGGCAAGCCCATCCGGCGGGTCATGGCCTGAAGATCTTCGGCCAAATCCGCTTCGCGGATCAAAACATCCGGGGCCTGCAGCGTGCCAAAGCCCTGAATCCACGCGCCCTGGCTGGCAAATTGCGGCAGCATCCGCAGCTCGGTTCGACCGGCATGGATGTGCTTCATCAGTTCGAGAAACACCAGAAAACCAGCACGAAACTCGTCTTGGGTTGCAAACCCTTTGCCCTTGGGTGGCAGTTGAAATTTGTGAACCCGTTTCAGATAGGGACGCAATTCCGGCATCCATTCCTTGTCAACAAAATCGGCCCAAACCGCATGCGCCCGCGCCAAAGGATGCCGCAAAACGCTGAAACTACGCTGGCCGGGATGCGCCTGTTTCCACTGCCGCAAGGATTTGCGATCAAAGGCCGGCAGCATCGCCCCGTAGCTTTGCAGCCATTTCTTTATCTGCTGTTCTGGCCCCGATTTGATCGGCAAAAACAACAAGGGCAAAGACTCGGACGCCATATATTGGGGCACCGCGGCCAAACGGCGTGGCTCGAAGTTGGGGGTTTCGGCCAGATGGAACCAGTCTATCTTGGCAAGCCCCTCGGCCATTTCCTGTGGATTGCTGACCTTATCAGCCAAAGCCTCGGGGTTTTGTTTTTTGAAGCGGAAGTCTAGCTTGGCCAAGCGCCCCTCAACACCAAGGAAGGCGGCAAGGCCATTGAGAACCTCCAGATCCAGCACGTCCTCATAATCAATGTAAAACGCGGTCTGACCGGTGACCTGCAGCGCATGGACCAAGTGGCGTTGAAAACCGTGAAGTTTATTCAGCCGGGTTTGAAATTCGCCTAGATCGAAAGCCGGGCGCACGGTTTTCAGGTGTTTGGTATTGGCCAGCCACCATTGATCGCTTTCCAAAGCGATTTTCCAGCTGATGAAGGTTTCAACCTGATTGCGGGTCAAGATTACCTTGGCGCAGGTCGGGTCATTGATCACCAAATCGAAAACGCGCGGATCATGGTCGTGGAAATAGCGAAAACCGGTCAGGCCCGGTTGAGCGGCCATGGCATTCAAAAGGCTGGTCGGATCAACGCCGCGCTGATCCATGGTGATGCCCAGCATCTCTTGTTTGCTTTCGCCACCGATAAAAAACGGGTTGAAAGCCTCTCCCAGACAAGACACGCCGTCTATAGCGTTCAGATTGGCCTCAAGAAAATTCGACCCTGTCCGCATTTCGGCAAAGACAACAAAGGAGGTAAAGGCTTTGGGCGGCATCAGTTATTTTACCAGATAGGGGCGGCCTCGCCGCGTTGTCGAGGTGCGCAGCCCATCATTGGTTGGAAAGTCTCCCATCAAAACCGGCTGCATACCTTGATTTCGCAGGTTTTGCAGGAATTGGCCAAAGCCGGTAAGATCGGACAATCGCGGCGCCTCGGTCAACCTGCGTGTCGAGCGTGGACTGATTTCATCAATCACGCTTTGCAAGGGCTCCATCGGGTTTTCAATGAATTCGGCTAGGGTCCATATCCGCACCCGCGCCTTTACCCATGGGCTGCGCAGGATGCCCAGAAAGTCCGCCTCAATCTTTTGCATCAGGGCAGCATCGCGCCGGATTTTGTCGAAATCGCGGTTTGAATGAAACAGCGGAATCGCCCAGGCCCCCGAAATCACTGAAATCTGAGCATTGGAATCCGCCGCCATGAACCAGTTCAGAGTTTGAACGTCATTCGGGCCAAACTGAAAACACTGCCGCTCGCCTCGGGTGTTCCAAATCAGATTGGTCAGGAAGGAGCGCGGATTGTAATCACGCACTTCGGCGCTGTCGCAAAGCGCGCCATTGTAGATGGACTCGCCCCCCGAAAACTGCACGCGGTCGGGCGCAAACAGATGGCCATGCACGCGGGTTCCGGCAGTTTTTCCCAACCACAGCTCAAAATTCTCGAAAACTTCGGCAAAGCCTTCGAAGACCGAATAGGGCGCTGCGGTGCGGCCATTCTCCCAGTTTTCATGCGGATAGCGGCTTTGCATGTAAAGCCCCGGTCGGCCCTTGGTCCTCCGCTCAACCGCCTTGGCAAAAAGCCGGTCGATTTTGCCGGGATTGGGTTCTGTTGCAGCACTTCTAACGGCATCGGGGGAGAGGAAAGACCGATAAAGCCGATCAGCGCTTGGCCAGATCTTGCGGGCAACAAAGCAATCGGAGCGCCGCAGCAATTGCAGGTGGTCATCATAGAAGATGTGCGGTTTGCCCTGAAAATCAAACTTGGAAAGGGTG
>CBDUEF010000145.1:0-6673 GCA_965366095.1 uncultured Cypionkella sp.
GTCAAAGGGCCCGTGCCAAAAACTGGCGCAAACGCTCTGAACGCGGCTGGCCAAACAAGTCGGCCGGTGCGCCTTCTTCCTCCACACGACCTTGGTGCAGGAACAAAACCTTGTGGGATACCTCGCGCGCAAATTGCATCTCATGCGTCACGAGGATCATGGTGTTGCCGTCTTCGGCAAGTTGGCGGATTACCCGCAAAACCTCGCCAACCAATTCAGGATCAAGCGCCGAGGTGGGTTCGTCGAACAGCATCACCTTGGGCCGCATCGCCAAAGTGCGCGCGATGGCGGCGCGCTGCTGCTGGCCGCCAGACAATTGGCTCGGATAGAAAGCGTGCTTTTCCGACAGCCCGACCTTTTTCAGCAAGGCATGGGCATGTTCCACCGCATCGGCGCGGGTCTCTTTCAACACATGGACCGGCGCCTCGACGATGTTTTCCAGCACGGTCATATGCGGCCACAGATTGAAGCTTTGGAACACCATGCCTACCCGGGCGCGGATATGTTCGATCTGGCGCAGATCCGCAGCAGCAGTGCCACCTTTGGCCAGTGTTTTCATCCGCACCAATTCGCCGTCGATCGACACCTTGCCGGAATTTGGCTGTTCCAACAGGTTGATACAGCGCAGCATCGTGCTTTTGCCCGACCCGGAAGAGCCGATCATTGACACCACCTCACCGGGATAGGCTGTCAGGTTCACACCTTTCAGCACCTCCAGCCCGCCAAAGGATTTATGCAGATCGACCACTTCAACCGCCGGAGTGCCCCTGGGGTTCACCACCACATTCGCAAATTGCGCCACGCCTGCGCCGCGGCTGGCATCCGCCCGTTTCAACGCCCCAAGAGCGGTGGCAAAATGCCGAAGGCTGGTGGCAAGACAAATCTGTTGCCAGCTTTCATCCTGAGGGATGAAGCCGTGCATCAGTTCGGATTTGATACGCTGGCCGCGCTCTGTTTCCAGCTTGCCGTATAGGTGGAGCCAATTGTCGGCCACCACCCGGCGCTGCATCTCGGCGCTGTTCAGTGTGCCGCATTCCATGACCAAAGGCAGCACCCGCGCCTGGCGCATCGAGGCATGCACAAAGGCCGAAACATAGCCCGTCGCTGTAGCGGCGATGCCGGTGGTGGTGGTGGCGCTTTCGCCGGTGATAACCGGCACCATCGCCGGTCCGAAAATTTCAGTCCCCCAAGCCAAACCGGCATGGTCCATCGGGCTTACCGACAACAGGGCGGGGTAGCCATAGGGGCCAGCACCCGTATGAAGATCAAACACGATTATCTGCGCTGCGGTCTGACCAAACTCCAACAAGACCGAGCTCAGAACACGGTTGGACCAGACCGGCCCATCCCCGCCGTAAAACAACCCATCGGCAAAATCATACTGCCCCGCTTCGATGATCAGCGACACTGCCGTCTGGCCTTTGGTTTTCACCATCTCGGCCAAGGCCTCGTCCGCCTTCACGCGCTCTGGCCCATCCCAGACATCCCCGGCAAGGGCCGGATGTAGCTCGGCATAGGCGCTGTTTTGCGGGCGGCGGGCCTGCCAATCTATGAAATTGCGATTCAGATCGACATTGTCTTCATTGACGCGCCGTTGCCAGGCAGTGCCCCAGGGGTTGATCAGATGGATCATCAAGACGGCGGTATCATCGGGCAGCGCCCAGTCGTCCTTTTGGCCCAGCCAAGCCGTTTGGCAGGCCGAGCCATAGGGGCCCTCAACACCATGGGTGCCGGAAATCAACACCATGAGTTTTGCCGCATCAGCCTTGCCGATAAGGGCAACGTCGGTGGCAATGGGCTTGCCATCGGGGCCATGCAGGGGGTGGACGTGTTCGGAAAGGGCAGCACCCGCGGCACGCGCAGCCGCCACAAACCGCTGGCGCAATGTCGCATAGTCCAGCGCGAAAGGCAGGCCGTTGTCGACGGAATTGCTGGGTTCTGGCGGTTGAGTCATTGGGTTTTCTCGCTGGCTGTTGGCCGCAGTGGCAGGACTTTGCCGGGGTTCATCATCATATCGGGATCAAAGGCACGCTTTACCCTTGCCATTGCGTCAAGTTTTACTGGGTCAGTCGTGGCAACAAGGGCGGCTATCCGCTTGGACCCGACACCGTGTTCAGCAGAGAACGATCCCCCCAGCCGGTGCAAAGCGGCATAGATAACCTGCTCTACCGCACTTGAAATCGCAATGGGCAACGGGCCCGCGCGGTTCAGCACCAGATGCAAATTGCCGTCAGCCAAATGCCCGAACACGAAGGGGGTGATACCCCCGTCGATGCTGCTCAAACCGGCCAAAACATGGGCAACATAGCGGTCGATCTCGGAAAGCGGTACCGAGACATCATAGGAGGGCGCATCGGCATAGGCTCGGTAAAGCTGTGCCGTGTCTTCGCGCAAATGCCACAGGGCCGCCTCTTGGCGCTTGGAGGTGGCGATGATGCCGGTCGTGGTTGGGTGGCGATCAAGAATTTCGCCAAAGACCTGCGTGAGCTCGGCCTCAAGAGCGGCTTGATCGGCACCACCCAACATCAACAGCAGACAAATCGGCTGATCGAGTGGAAAGCCGGTTTCGGCCCAATTCTGCGCTTTGGCCGTCAGTTGAATATAAGAGCGCCAAAGGCCCTCGGCTGCACGTAAATGCCCCGATGTCGCGCCCATCGCCAAGGCGATCGCCTCCAAAGCCGCCGAGACGGAAGGCAGGCCCAGCAAAACGGTGGCGGTGCTGGCCGGAACCGGTTCCAGCTTGATCACCACCCGGGTGACAATGCCCAGAGTGCCTTCGGCACCGATGAACAGATGCTTGAGATCATAGCCTGCGGTATTCTTCACCACGCGGGTCATGTCCGAAAAGACGCGGCCATCGGGGAGAACCGCTTCAAGGCCCAGCACCCGGTGCCGCATCACGCCATAGCGAAACGCCATGATGCCGCCGGCATTGGTTGAAACCATCCCGCCGATGGTGGCCGTTCCCCGTGCAGCAAGGTCAATCCCCGGCTCCAATCCATGATCCGCCGCAGCGCTTTGCAAGGATTGCAAAGCCACTCCGGCCTGAACCACGGCCACACGCTCGTTTGGATAAATCGCATCTATCTTTGCCATCCGGGTGAGCGACAAGACGATCTGGCCCGGCTCTGATTGGCAGCCACAGACCAGGCCCGTATGCCCACCTTCGGGCACGATACTGTGGCCAAAGCCGTTGCAAATGCCGACAACGGCCGCCACTTCGGCGGTTGATCCAGGTAAAATCCGCAAGGTGGCGCCATGGTCGGGGCCGAGCTCATCTTGGACATGCGCCGCCCCCACGGCCGTTTCCAATGCCTGTCGCATGGCGAGAAAAGCTGTCTTTGCAGTGGCCTTCATCGCGCGTCCTGCCACTGTCGGCGCAGCGACGCGATCAGGCGATCATTGTCAGCCGGTGCTCCGACCGTGGCGCGCAACCAGCTTTCATAACCCGCCTCGCGCCATGGCTTGACGATGATCCCGTCTTGCAACAAAGCGGCCGCCACTTCGGCGCTGTCGCGGCCAGTATCGAAAAACAGAAAGTTCGTTTGCGATGGAGCAGCCTTCAGGCCCATCTGCGCAAGGGCGGCGGCAATGCGGCTGCGTTCCGCTGCGATGCCGGCAACAGACGCCTTCATCCACGCCTCATCGCGCAAAGCTGCCACGGCGGCAATCTGGGCGGCGGCGTTCACATTGAAGGGCGTCTTTGCAGCAGCAACCACCCGCGCGATTTCCAGGTCGGAACACAGGGCATAGCCAACACGCAATCCGGCCAGACCATAGGCTTTGGAAAAGGTGCGCAGCACGATATATGGGATATCACTCTGGCGCAGCACCTCGATGCCATCGGGCTGGCCCGCGTCGGCAAATTCAAAATAGGCCTCGTCCAGCACAAATAAAGTGCCGGGCCGAACGGCGGCAATCAATCGCTGCAGCGCCGCCCGATCCAAGGCGGGCCCAACCGGATTCCACGGCGACGACAAGAACACCACGCGCGGACCAGCGCAGATCGCCGCCTCAAGGGCCGCAAGATCAAAGCCCGCGTCAGGCGTCATCGGCACCTTCTGGACCGTGGCACCAGCGGCCAAAGGTTCGATTTCATGCAGGCCGAAACTTGGCACCACCGTGACAACCTGGGTGCCCGCAACCAAAATGGCCCGCGAGATTGCGGCGATCATTTCCTCGGACCCATTGCCAACGACGATCAGCGATGGATCAACCTGAAGCCGTGCAGCCAGGGCCTCACGAAGCTCGGTGCAGGCCGGATCTGCATAGCGCCAAGGCTCAAACGCCGGGCCTGCAAGGGCGGCCATCACGGCAGGAGAGCAGCCATCCGGGTTTTCATTGCTTGCCAAGCGGGCAAGATCGGTATGACCGCTTAGGGCACGGGCGCGGGCCAACGACATTCCGGCATTATAGGGCGGAAGTGCCGCGACATGTGGATTGACCTGCAACGTCGCGGCAGCAGTCTCGGGTTTTGGGGTCAAGGCCATCACAAATCCAGAACGACGGCAGTTTTGGGGCGCGAGCAGCAAAGCAACACCTCGCCATCCGCCATCTCATCATCGAGCGGGTCCTCGAAATAACTGACCTCGCCCGAAACCATGTGTGACTTGCAGGTGCCACAGATGCCAGCCCGGCAACTGAAATCGGGCGTCAAACCGTGATCCTCGGCAAAGGACAGCAGCGATTGGGCCGCGTCATTCCATTCCGCAGTTATGCCAGATTTGCGAAACTCGACAGTGATCGCCCCGCTGCGCGGCGCAAGCGGTGGCTCTGTCGGCGCGGCGACGGGCTTTGCGCTGACTTCGGGATCAAGCACGGTCGCCGGCCCAAAGAATTCATAGGCGATGCGATCTTTGGCAACTCCCAGATCGCGCAGGGTTTTATACATCACCTGCATGAAAGGCGGCGGGCCGCACAGATAAAAATCATAATCATCCAGCGCCAGCAAGGATTGCAGGACATCACGGGTGATAAATCCTTCGCTGTGGAAATTATTTGCGGCGCGGTCGCGCTCATTGGGGTGCCGATAGCTGACGTGAGCAGACAAACCCGCACGGCGCGCGATCACTGTGTTGACCTCGTCGCGCAGGGCATGCACGTCGCCGTTTTCACAGGCATGCAAAAACAGGGTGCGACGGACCGAGCGGCTTGCCAAGGCATGCAACATCGCAACCATCGGGGTCAGGCCAACCCCACCACTCAGCAAAACCACTGGCCGCTGGCTGATTTCATCCAGCACGAATTCACCGCGCGGGCCGTCCGCCGTCAGAATGTCGCCGACGGAAACCTTATCGTGCAGGTGGTTCGAACTGAGCCCGGCAGGAAGACCGGGCCCGGCCGACGCTTCGCGTTTTACCGATATGCGGTAATGGCTTAGATTGTCGGGATCACCAGACAGACTATAGTTGCGCAGGACATGGCCTTTGGCATCCCCGGAGGGGATCTTGAAGACCAGAAACTGACCCGGTCGAAATGCAGGCAAGGCCGAGCCATCCGCATTTTGCAGATGAAATGAGGTGATCAGGCTGCTTTCAACAACTTTCGCCACCACCTTCAGCCCACGAAATCCACCTTTACCTTGGACGGGCTGGCCTGCCACCGCCATCATCCAGCAACACCCTTTTGGGCCTGTTCTGCCTCGATCAGTTTCGCCAGATTGCGCCGGAAGCGCATCGGTCCCACGTCAATCTTTAGATCAAGGTTCGGCGTGCGTTTGTTGGCCATGCCCTTGTGAACAGCCGTCAGAACGGCGCGATCCTCATCAAAGGCACCCCGCACCGAGGTGGCAAATTCGGCAGAGATTCTTGCGTCATTGGGGGCGAAATTGCGCATCTGGAACCAATAGTATTTGGTCGTATTTTCATCAATCGGCGTCATGAAGTTGTAGCTGTCCATCAGGAAGGTGTCTTCATGCAGCGGCTTGTCCTCGCCTCCCGCGCCAGCGGGCGCGAAAACCGCCCTGATGATCGCATGGCTGGGATAGTGAACCTCGTAATGCTGCTTGCGGTCGGTATTGCCCTTGAACTTGAGGTAGGGCTTGTAGAAAGGTGCCGGATCGACATCCAGCATCCAGCGCCAGACGGTCACGCCATTTTCGCCGATGGTGGTTTCAAGCTGCGCCTCTTCGGTGGCCGCATTGCCAAAGGAAGATTGGTGAACCCAAGCAACATGGGAAGGGTCCAGCAGGTTGTCTGTCATGTAAAGATAATTGCAATCAATCGCCATGCTGTCACCGCGATTCAGACCCCAAGCCGGATCACCCCAGTGATCGACGTGAAAAATCAATGCCGGATCGGCCTTATCGGCATCCCCCATCCACAGCCACAGCAATCCATACCGTTCATGCAAAGGGTAAGAGCGCACACAGGCCACATGGGGGATTTTCTCGACGCCCGGCACGCGGGTACAGGTTCCTGTGCCGTCAAACGTCAGCCCATGATAGCCGCATTCCACGGTATCCCCTTTGATGCGCCCCATTGACAGCGGCAATTTGCGGTGCGGGCAGGCATCTTCCAGCGCGGCAACCTCACCATTCGTTTTGCGATAAAGGACGATGTTCTCGCCCAGCATCTTGACGGGGAAGAGGCTGTCGCCAACTTCGTGATCCCATGCTGCGACATACCAGCTATTGCGAAGGTACATGATCTGCTCCCGGCATTATGTGTAGACA
>CBDUEF010000146.1:0-6647 GCA_965366095.1 uncultured Cypionkella sp.
CCAGTTAGAGCTTGATCGCCGCAACGCCGCCGTCAACGCCCAACACGAAGGCAAGGGCGATGCCGGATGGGGCAACCAAATCCGCTCTTACGTTCTGCAACCCTATCAAATGGTGAAAGACCTGCGCACCGGCGAGGAAACCTCGGACACCGCAGGCGTGCTCGACGGCGACCTTGATCGCTTTATGGCCGCCACGCTGGCGATGGATGTGGCCGGAAAATCCCGCGCCGAGGCCAATTCCGAAGGGTAATTTCGCCGCAGTCATCGAGCCGATGCTGCGAAAAAATCATTCACTCGATAATACATCTTTTCAAATGGATATCCCCCGCTACGCTTTGCCTAAAAGGGGCGCCCTATGACCGAAAAGACCGCCGATCGACCTGAAGTCATGCATGTCGAGATCACAGATCTGATGTCGGCACTTGCCTTGGGCTGGCGGGATTTCCGCACCGCCCCACTTTATGGCTTTGTCTTTTCACTGGTGTTTGTGCTGGGCGGCTGGCTGATCGTCTGGGCGGTGTCGACTACCGGGAAAATCTGGTGGACCTTGCCCGCATCTACCGGATTCCCGATTCTCGGCCCGTTCATTGCTTGCGGATTCTATGAAATTTCCCGGCGGCTGATGTCCGGGCAACCCTTGCAACCGGCCGCGATATTCGGCGTTATCTTTCGCCAAAAGGACCGCCAAATCCCCTCGATCGCCGCCGTGATCGTGGTGTTTTTTCTGTTTTGGAATTTTCTGGGCCATATGATCTTTGCCCTGTTTCTGGGCAATGCGCCGATGACGAATGTGTCTTCATCGCTGGCGATCTTTGCCACATCGCAAGGCATCTTGATGCTGGTCGTCGGCACCATGATCGGCGCCGCATTTGCCACCATTCTCTATTCGATCACCGTGGTCAGCCTGCCGATGCTGCTTGAACGCGAGGTGGATTTTGCCACCGCAATGATCACCTCGTTCAATCTGGTCCGCATAAATCCGCTGCTGATGCTTGGCTGGGGGGCTTTCATTGGGCTTTCGTTGTTCTTGGCGATGCTGCCCTTGTTTTTGGGCCTTTTCATTGCGCTGCCGGTGCTTGGCCATGCCAGTTGGCACCTCTACCGCGCCGCCATCAGCTTTGATCAAGCCGGCTGATCCAATACAAAAAGGCGCAGCAAAAGCTGCGCCCTCTATCTGCCGTCACAGGGCGCTTATTTTTCTTCGACAACCGAAGTTTGGGCGACAATCCGGCTTGCCGGGGCTGGCACCGGAGCCCGACCGTTTGACAAGGGGTCGTCCTGACGTTGGACCGAACCTTCAAAATGCGCGCCGCTCTCGATGGCGATGGTCTTGTGAATGATGTCGCCTTCAACCTTGGCCGTTGAGGTCAGGCGCACTTTCAGGCCGCGCACCCGGCCAATAACCCGGCCGTTGACGACAATATCATCGGCAACGATCTCGCCACGAATGGTGGCGGTTTCGCCCACGGTCAACAGATGCGCGCGAATATCGCCCTCAACCGTGCCTTCAACCTGAATATCGCCGGTGGTGCGCAGATTGCCCACCACGGTCAGATCGGCGGAAAGAACCGAAGCGGCAACCTTGCCCTTGGGCGCTGACGGGGTGAATTCCATGGAAGGTTTGGTCACGGCGGTCTCCGCTGCCTTGGGTTTGTCTGCGTCGCCCGGCTTTGCACCGGTTTCGTTGATACGGCTCTTAGAAAACATTTTGCGCTGCCTTTATGAAGGTCATCGGATTGATAGCAGTTCCGCTAAGGCGGATTTCATAGTGAAGGTGAGTTCCGGTCGACCGGCCCGAGTTGCCCATATCACCGATCTTATCTCCACGCGATACCCTTTGTCCAACATTCACCCTGATCTGCGACAAGTGGCCGTAGCGGGTTTCAATGCCGAACTCGTGCTGGATCTTGATCAGGCGGCCATATCCGTTCTCCCAACCGGCATAAGTGACGACTCCGTCCGCGGTTGCATAGATCGGCGCGCCATAATCGCCCGCCATATCCTGGCCTTCATGGCGGCGAACTCCGCGCCCGAACGGATCATCCCGGCCTCCAAAGCCCGAGGTGTAGCGGATGGCCGTGTGAACCGGCATGGCAAACGGGGTTTTTTCGACAGCGATTCGGTACAGGTTCATCGTATCCAGGCCCTTCAGAATCGCATTGGCGCGCAATTCCTCGGCGGTAGGGGCCTCGCCCTTGGTCGACAGTGAAATCGGCATCAATGGCCCGCCTTGGCCGGAATAGCCTTTACGCACCGAAGAAATCAGATCATCGGGCGACAGGCCCGCATCCCTGAACATCTTTTGCAACGGCTGCACCGAAACCGTCAGCGCTTCTTCCAGCTGGGCGAAAATCACATCATTGTGGGCTTCGAGTTTGCGTTTTTCTTCGGCAATCTGATCCACCAAGGCCGCCGCTCGTTCCGCCGTCACTTCCATCTGGTCGCGCTGACCTGCGGTGACGTCCAGTGCCGACGTCAAGATTTCCAGCGTCTCGGCCGTGTCTTGCGCGCGCCCTGCCTCGGTCTGGGTGCCGCCCTGTTCGTTCAGCGCAACCGTCACCCGCGCGGCTTCCCCGCGCGCTTCGTCGCGTTCCTTGATGGTGCGCCGCAGGGTGTTCTGGATCACGTCGATCCCGGTCTCCAACTCGCGACGGCGATCTTCCGAGGCCAGCAGACGCGCCTGCATCTGCGACACCTGATCAAGCGCGAGATTGAAGCGCTCCTGCGCCGAAACCGCCTCGGCCTCGCGCAGATCGCGGTCCGCCGACAGGCCGTTCAGCCGTTGCTCATACAGCGCCTGTTGCTGTTGCACCTGATCACGCGACGATCCGGCCGAGATCGAATCGAGCAACAGGATTGAGGTTGCAAGCACCGTCCAGCCCAAAGTAATTGCGCCGATGATAACCGCCACCGCTTGCGTGACCGGACGCAGGCGGATGAAACGGGTGTCGGTGTCGGATTTCAGGAACAGGCGCTGCTCGGGGAAATACCCCTCAAGCGTGGCGTTGATCCGGTAGCCTAGGCGTGTCAGCACTGTGGATAGATTCCGTTCGTTGATTTATAGAAACCGCCATTTCGGCCCAAGGAAGGCTTGGCGAGGCAATTGGCCTGAGGTCCATTTGGTTAGTCTGACCCTGTCCTCGCTGCAAGAATTTTGACCCGCAAGCGCTCCAGGGCCCGTGAAAATTGGCCTATATCGGCATAAAACCGCCGAAAATCGTTCTGCAAACAGGGTCAACCTACTGGATCGCGGTCCACCAAAGGCCAATAGAAATCGGGTGGCAAGCCGGCATCGGCGCGCTTTTCTTCGTTGAACGGCGGTTTCAGGGCGCCCTGAAAATACTGCCGCACCAGCCGGTGAAACGCCTCCTTTGGATCAAGGCCATCGCGCCCGCACAGCCAGTTGAACCATTTTGACCCATAGGCCACATGCGCCACCTCTTCGGCATAAATCACCTCAAGCGCCGCAACCGCCCCGGTCTCCTTGGCCTTGGTGAACAGCGCGATCATGCCGGGGGTCACATCCAATCCCCGCGCTTCCAGCACCATCGGCACCACCGCCAGCCTGCCCATCAAATCGCCTGCGGTATCCTCAGCGGCGCGCCACATCCCGGCATGGGCGGGCATCGCGCCGTAATGGCTGCCCAAAGCCTCAAGGCAATCACACATCAGATTGAAATGCTTGGCCTCATCATCCGCCGCCTTCACCCAATCATCATAAAATCCCAGTGGGAAAGCGGTGTCGGTAAAACGCGCGATGATGTCCCAATGCAGATCGACCGCGTTCAACTCGATATGCGCCACCGCATGCAGCAAGGCGATCCGCCCCGGCCCGGTGTCGGGGCGCCGACGCGGCACATCGCGCGGGTTCAGCAATGCGGGCTCTGGTGGCCGGGCAGGGCGCGCAGGCGGGGCGGCGCGCCCAACCAACAGCGGCGCCCCGGCCTCGCGGGCGGCAAACCAGGTGGCAGCATGGGCACGCCCCAAGGCCGCCTTGGCCCGACCATCGGCGGTGCTCAAAACCTCCACCGCCATTTGCGCCAGGCTTTTCACAACGCTTGCGCCGCTTTTAGCACCTCATCGGCATGGCCCTTGACCGAAACCTTGTTCCAGACCTGCGCCACCTTGCCGGTGCCATCGATCAAAACCGTGGTCCGCTCGATGCCCATATAGGTTTTGCCATACATGCTTTTCTCCAGCCAGACGCCGTAATCTTCGCAGCTGTGGCCCTCTTCATCCGACACCAGCACAATGCCCAGCCCGTGCTTTTTGCAAAACTTGTCATGCGCCTTGACCGAATCTTTCGAGACACCAATCACCGTGGTTCCCGCTTGCGTAAAATCCGCCAGCCGCGCGGTGAAATCCTGGCCCTCAAGGGTGCAGCCGGGGGTGTCATCCTTTGGATAGAAATACAGCACCACCTTGCCGGGGCGCAGCGCCGAAAGGGTGACGCTGGCACCGCCATCACGCGGCAGGGTGAAATCAGGGGCCATCTCGCCTTGGGTAATCATGGGCAACTCCTCGCCATTGCAGTATCAAGCCTTTGCGATCTAGTTGCCAATCCACAAAGATAAAGGCAACCCCGTTGCAGGTCTGCAAACAAGTCTAAAAGGGCAAGAAATGATTCCCGCGGCAGAGACAGAAAGCGGACAAGACCCCGCCGCTGCCGTATCCGCGGCGCAGCCAGCCTCGGCAAGCCTCGCAAAGCGCCGCCGCCGCCATGCAGGCTTGGGCACGCGGTTGTTTCTGGTTCTGCTGGCCTTCAGCCTCACCTTTGCGGCATTCGGCCTTTCGGGAAAAGCCATCAGCCTGCCGGTCTGGGCCGTGGCCGAAATTGAACAACGTATCAATCGCGGCCTGTCCAAAGCCATGCCCGATATTGCGGTGTCTTTGGGAGGCGTGGATTTTCAGATTGATACCGATTGGGTGCCAACGATCCGTGTCGACGATCTGCGGCTGTTGAAATCGGATGGGGGGGCCTTGCTGTCCCTTCCCGATATTCGTGTGACGCTTGATCCAACCGCTGTTTTGCATGGCCAGATCCGCCCGCGCCGCCTTCGCCTAATCGGCGCGCAACTCAAAGCCGTGCGCGACCCGCAGGGCCATTTCGACTTTTCCTTTGGCGAAGGCCGTTTGGCCCCGCAAATCAACAGCTTTGCCGAATTGTTTGATGCCGCCGATGCGGCGTTTTCGCTTCCTGTCACTTCTGGCCTGATCAGTTTTGAGGCCGAGGCCCTCACCCTGACCCTGACCGACCAAGGCTCTGGTCGGGTCTGGGATATGGGCGATGGGCGGCTGCGGCTGGACAATCGCGCCGATGCGCTGGCCGCCGAAGTGTCGATGTCACTGGTCGGTGGTGGCGTCACCCCTGCCCATGCCGTTGTGCAGGTGATCACCGACAAAGGCGCTGATCGCGCCCGCGTTACCGCCACAATCTCGGGCGTTGCGGCCCAGGACCTTGCCGCGCAGGCCGCCCCGCTGGCATGGCTTGGCGTGTTGGATGCCCCGATCTCGGGACAGCTTGCCACGTCGATAAATGCCCACGGAATAACGTCGATGGAGGCCCAGCTTGATATCGGGGCCGGGGCCCTGAAACCCAACGCCTCAACCCGCCCCATCGCCTTTGACCGCGCGACCATCGCGCTGAATTATGATCCGGCGCAGGGGCGCATCAACCTGACCGGCCTCAGCGTTGACAGCCCTTCGATGCGGTTGGCGGCCACAGGCCAGACCTATCTCATGCAGGCAAATGGCGCACCGCTCACGGGGGCGCTGGCCTCTGATCTTCCGGCAGCCTTTCTGGGCCAAATCCATATCTCACAGGCGATGTTCGATCCCGAGGGCCTGTTTCAAGAGCCGCTGCGTTTTTCCGATGGTGCCCTTGATGCACGTCTGCAACTTAACCCATTTCGGCTTGATATCGGTCAATTCGCTCTGACCGAAGGACCAAGGCGGCTTTTGGCTACTGGCAAGGTGACGGCCGAGCCCGAAGGTTGGCGTGTGGCCGTGGATATGTCGTTGAACGAGATCTCGCAAAACCGCCTGTTGGCGCTTTGGCCGCAGGCACTTTTGCCGGGCACAAGGGCGTGGATCGAAAAGAATGTGCTGGAAGGGGCCTTGCACGATGTGCGTGCGGCCCTTCGCATCGCGCCGAAATCCGAGCCGCGCCTGCATCTGGGCTATGGGTTTGATCACGCCGATGTGCGGTTTTTGGCCACCTTGCCGCCGGTCATCGCAGGCTCGGGCTATTCCACCCTTGATGGCACCAGCTATACTATGGTGTTGGACACCGGCACCGTCACCCCGCCCCAAGGCGGGCAAATCGACGTGGCAGGCTCGGTTTTTGCGGTGTCTGATGTGACCAAACGGCCCGCACAGGCCCAAATCACCCTGAAAACCCGCTCATCGCTGACTGCCTCGCTGTCCTTGCTGGATCAGCCGCCGTTTCACTTCATGTCCAAAGCGGATCGCCCGGTCGAAATGGGGCAGGGGCAGGCCATGATCACCACGCATCTTTCGTTGCCGCTGCAAAAGCGCGTCTCCTTAACGGATGTGAGTTATGATGTGGCGGGCGAAGTGACCGGCTTTGCTTCGGATGTTTTGGTGCCCGGCAGGCCGATCACCTCGGATCGGGTCGAAGTGCGTGC
>CBDUEF010000147.1:0-6633 GCA_965366095.1 uncultured Cypionkella sp.
CTTTCAATCTCTGATGTTGCCGCTCTTGCGGTTGTTTGGTGATGGGCACATTAACGTCGCACAATGCCTCCCGCCACTTCAGAAAGAGTTCAGTATTTCAGATGAGGAAGCCGCGGAACTGAACCCAAGTGGAACAATGACAACCTTTGCAAATCGAACGCACTGGGCGCGAACATATCTTTCAAAGGCTGGGCTCCTATCAAACCCAAGCCGGAATAAGCACATTATCACAGACGACGGACGAAAGCTGATTGCGAGTGGCGTGACCAGAATAGACATGAAGACCCTGGAACAATTTAAGAAATACACCGATTGGCGAGAAAAAGACGATACAGCCCGTGTGGTCTCTGAAGAAGGCACAAAAGCGGCTGGGCTTGATCAACCCAAAGAAACGCCCGAGGAACGGATCGAGCAGGATCATCGCACCATCGAAAACGCTGTTGTTGAGGAATTGCTTTCTTCAATGGTCACTTTGACACCACAGAAATTTGAGCAATTGATCGTCGATCTTCTCCTCGCCATGGGCTACGGCGGCGGGGATCGGGCTATGGGAGAACGCCTTGGCAAATCTGGCGATGGCGGCATCGACGGGATCATCAACGAGGACGCGCTTGGCCTCGACGCCGTCTATATCCAGGCCAAACGCTATGCGCCCGACAGCAAGGTCGGTCGCCCGGCGCTACAGGCCTTTATCGGCTCGCTGACTGGCGAAGGGGCAAATAAGGGCGTGTTTGTTACCACTTCGGATTTCTCGAAAGAGGCCAAAGATTATCTGAACAAGGTCCAGCACCGCATAGTGTTGATCAACGGCTATCGACTTGCCAGGCTGATGATCCAGCACGAGGTTGGCGTTCGCGCCCGCAAGACCTATGTTCTACGCTCGGTCGATGAAGATTACTTCGCCGAGTTTTAACGCTGCCGCCACATCGCCATGATATAGGCCGCCGTCATCAGATCAAGATGCGCGCCACCGCCGTTTTTGGCGATGGTGATCTCATCATCCGAACGACGGCAAAACTTGCCCGAAGCCAGATCGTAAAAATCCGCCACCACATCGGCCTCGGTGATCGCGCCCGAGGCAATCGGGGCCATCAGCTCGCCGATATGGTGCAACGTCGTCGCCCGCGCATCGACAAACACCCGTGCCCGCGCCATCGCCTCATCATCCACTTCGCGCATATCGGGGCGATAAGCGCCGATCAGGTCCAGATGTTGCCCCGGCTGCAACCATGCGCCTTTGATCAAGGGCGCGGTCGCCATTGTCGCGGTGCAGATGATATCCGCGCTGCGCACCGCCGGCTCCAGGTCCTGCACAATCGTCACCCGCGGATCATCGGCCATCACAGTGGTCGGGCTACGATTCCACAGCATAAAGCGCGCGCCATGAAAACAGGCCGAATAGGCCTGCACCATCGAGCGCGCCACCGCCCCCGCCCCCACCAGCAAGATATTGCGGCTGTCGGGGCGCGCGAGCTTGCTCGCCGCCAGCAGGCTATCCCCTGCGGTCTTGTATTTCGTCACCAGATGGAAATCGACCAACCCCTCGGTCACCCCGGTGACATCGTCAAACAGCGCCACCACCCCGTTGATCGAGGCCAAACCCCGCGCGCCGTTGCCCGGATGGATCATCGCCACCTTGACCAATGATCCCAAACCATCAATCCAAGCGGCGCGATCCAGCATCGTATCGGCCCCGCGTTTGAGCAAGATATCGGCGATGCTGGCGCGCGGCAGCCGGTGCCCGGCCTCCAGCGCCTCGGTCAATCCGGCCCAAGTCAACAGCCGCTCGGCCTCTGGTCCGACGATTTCCATGCTCATAACCCCGCCTCCTGTTCGGTCAAAAACCCTTCGGCCACCAAGCGCCGCGCCCAGCCTTGCCAGCTTTCAAACTGATGCGTCCGCCAACCCCGGCGCGCGGCCGCGGTGATGTTATCGGCCCGGTCATCGGTGAACAAGAACTGCGCGCCCGAAAGCCCGCTATCCTCTTCAACCATCTGATAAATAACCGGATCAGGTTTCACCACCCCCATCTCGCCCGAGACATATTTGCGATCAAACTCGGACAGGAAATCCAGCCTTGGCATGGCTTCGGCAAAGGAATCCCTGCCGAAATTCGTCAGCGCAAACACCGGCACGCCCTTGGCGCGCAAGGCCCGCAGCAAGGCAATCGAGCCCTCGATCCGGGGCGAGGCCAGCTCGATCCAGCGATCATACCACCAGCGAATTTCCACCGCCCATTTCGGATGCTGCTCGGCCCAATCATAAATGGTCTCGCGAAACAACGCCCCTGCGTCAACGGCCAGATTCATCGCATGCAAATCCACCTCGGCGAACAATTCGCGCCGCTTTGCCTCTCCAATGGCCCGATCATAAAACGCCTCGGGCGTCCAACAGGTCAGCACATTGCCAATATCAAACACGACCGCTTGGGGTTGCAACTCGAACTTCCTTCCTGCGCAGCGTTTCTCGCCAAAGCGTATAAAGCCCCGCGCCGCAGATCAACGCAATCCCTGCCCAAGCGGTGTGATCAGGCCAAGTGCCAAACACCAGCACCCCCCAGAAAATCGCCATCGGCATCCCGGTATATTCAAAGGGCGCAACCAAGGCGGCGGGCGTGGTGCGATAGGCCTGCGACATCAGCAGGCCCCCAACGCCCACCGCCACGCCGGTCGCCACAAAGGCCCACCAATCGGCCTGCGCCGGAACCACCCAAGGCCGGAACAGGAATTCCAGCGAGGCCGAACCAGACCCCGCCATATGCCCATCCCCCACCGTCAACCCCATCGCAAGGCTGACCGCAATGAACCCGCATTGCGTGTAAAAGTTGAAGGTCACCGCCGATTCCGTCTCGCGCATCCGCCGCGTCATCAACTGGCTGGTGGCGTAGCAAACCGCAGAAATCAGCACCAGAACCGCCGCCGGATGCACCACACCTTGGCCGGGCCGCACCATCACCACCACGCCCACCATCCCCACCGCCACCGCCGCCCAGCGCCTTGGGCCAACGTATTCGCCCAGAATGACCGCCGACATCATCGTCAGCAACAAGGGGGCGATAAAGGCCGTCGCCACCGCATCGGCCAAAGGCATCGCCGCAAGACCCAGGAAATAGGTGACATTCGACACCATCACCACGGCAACCCGAAACAGATGTTCGCGCCAGCGCCCCGTTTTTATCTGGGCAAAACCACGCGGCGACAGGCCCATCACGATCAGAACAATCGTCATCCCAACAATCGCCCGCAGCAAGATCACCTCATGCAGCGGATAAGAGCCCGACAGGAACTTGATCGACAGATCATTGACCGAAAGCACCATGGCGCCGCCCAAGGCAAAGAGAATGCCCTTCACCGGGGTTTTGTTTTCGCTCATATCCATGGAGATCTGTGCCATAGGCCTATACAAACCCAGCCGCCCGGCATTTCTATCCCGCCTGCGACATCAGCGCTTCGCTTGGCGCACAAGCCGCTCCAAGGCCTCAAGAAAGCGCGAGCGGTCGGTCTTGGAAAATGGCCGCCCGCCGCCTTGCCGAAACGGATCGGCGCTTCGCAGATCGGCCATCAGATCGCGCGTCGCCAGCACATTGCCGATATTGGCGCGGGACAATTCCTCGCCATTGTGGCGCAGCACCAGCGCCCCCGCCTCAATGCAGCGCGCAGCCAGTGGGATATCGCCCGTCACCACCACATCCCCCGGCGCACAGGCCGCGGCAATCCACTTGTCGGCCTCATCCGCGCCCGCAGCCACAAACACGCTTTCCACCAAAGGATTGGCCGAAGGCCGGATCCCGCCGTTGGACACCAGCACCATCCGCAGCCCGTGGCGCACGGCCACCCGCTCGGCTTCGGCCTTTACCGGGCAGGCATCGGCATCAATGTAGATCACGCTGGCCAATCGCTATTGCGTCCCGAACATCTGCACCCAGTAATAGTGCAATGCGCCGCTTTGTCCGCGCAAAGGCGCGTCATCAGGTTGATAGACCACACCAATCCCGGTTTCCTGCAAGCCGCAGGTCAGGATATTATGACGATGGCCGGGGCTGTTCATCCAGGTTTTCACCACCGCTTCAGGGGTTTTCTGCCCGGCGGCAATGTTTTCCGCCAGTTTGTGAAAGCGATACCCCACCGCCCAGGCCCGTTGCGAAATTCCGGCCCCATTCGGCGCCCGGTGGCTAAAGAAATTCTGCGTCGCCATCGCGCTGGCATAGCTTTGCGCCGCCTGCTGCAACGCTGGATTCATCACCAACGCCGGACAACCCGCCGCCGCCCGCTGCGCGTTGATGAAACTTAGAACCCGGATCTCGGCTGGCCCCGCCTGCACAGATTGCGCCAAGCCAAGCACCATCATCACTCCCAACATACCTGCCCGCATAATGCCTCCTCAAGCCCCAAGGGCCGCTGCGTGAAAGGCTATATGATCCTCCATAAATGTCGAAACGAAGAAATAACTGTGGTCATATCCTTTCTGCATCCGGAAAGTGCCTCCCTGCCGCCGCTCAACCATCGCTCCGGCCAAAGCTTCGGGCTTCAGCAAATCCAGAAACTGATCGCTGGTGCCCTGATCAATCAACATCGGCCCGTCAAACCCGCGCTTTTTCATCAACAGCGTCGCGTCATAGGGCGCCCATGTCGCCTCATCCGCCCCCAGATAGGCGGTGAACTGCTTGCGGCCCCAATCGCTCGCACTCGGATTGCAGATCGGCGCAAAGGCGGAAACCGATTTGAACCGCCCCGGAAAGCTCATGGCGATGGTCAGCGCACCATGCCCCCCCATCGAATGCCCCGTGATCGCCTGCGCCTCTTCAGCCAAAGGCATGGTGTCGAACAACAAACGCGGCAGCTCTTCGGTCACATAGTCCCACATCTGGAAATGCGGCGACCAAGGCGCCTCGGTTGCGTTTACATAAAACCCCGCCCCCTGCCCCAGATCATAGGCCGGATCATTAGCCACACCCTCGCCGCGCGGGCTGGTATCGGGAAACACCAGCGCCACGCCCATCTCGGCAGCCCAACGCTGCGCCCCCGCCTTCACCATCGCATTCTCATGCGTGCAGGTCAGACCCGACAGATACCAGATCAGCGGCACCGCGCCCTGCTCGGCCTCCTCGGGCAGGAACAGCCCAAAGGTCATCTCGCCCCCCGTCGCGGCCGAGGCATGGCTATACACCCCCTGCACGCCACCAAAAGCCCGGTTCTCTGATACGGTTTTCATCGCTATCTCCTTCACGTCACCAATGCTATCACCGCCGTCACCGTCAGCACGGAAACCGCCGTGGAAATCAGGATCGAGGTCGACACCCGCTGCGGGGCCACCCCGAAATGCTGCGCCAGAATATAGACATTTCCCGCCACCGGAAGCGAGGCCGCAGCCACCATCACCCCCGCCGCATAGCGCTCCACCGGAAACACCACAAAGGCCGCGAAAGCCACCGCCGCCGGATGCAGCACCAGCTTGGAAAATGACAACCACACCGCCACTTCCAACCGTTCCGCCGAGCGCCCCGCCAAACTGCCGCCAATCGCAAACAACGCGCAAGGCGTCGCCGCCGCCCCCAACAGCGTCATGAACTCATTCACCGGCCCCGGCAAGGCCCAGCCGGTCGCCCCCCAAGCCAACCCCAAAACCACCGAGACAATCATCGGGTTTTTCAGCAACCCAATCGCCAGCGCCTTGAAAATCCCAAGGCTCATCCGCCCCTGCCGAACCCCGGTGATCACGATGGTCAACACGCTGGAAAACACCACCAGATCAACGGCAAGCACCAACAGCACCGGCCCCACCGCATTCGGCCCCAACAGCAGCGTCAGCATCGGGATGCCCAAAAACCCCACATTGCCGATCACCCCGCAATGCGCCTCGATCACCGCCTCGGAGGGCCCGGTGCCGCGCAACAGCGCCACGCCCAGCACCAGCGCCCAAACCAAAGTGGTCGCCCCCAGATAGGCCCAGACAAAGGCCCAGGAGAACACTTCGCCCAGATCAAGATTGGCCGCAAAGCCAAACAGCATCGCCGAAAGCGCAAAATAAAACACGAATTTCGTCAGATAAGCCGTCGCCTCAGCCGTAAAAAACCGCGCCCGCCCGGCCCAAAAGCCAAGACCGATGACAGCAAAGAAAGGCAGGGTTTTCAAGAATATCGCCAGCATATCGGCAAAGTCTCACGCAGGATGCACAGACACAAGCCCCCAGATCACCCCAATCTCCAACTCTACGATTTCATCTTGGCCCAAATACTCCGGGGCCCGGGGCAGCGCCCCGCCTTGCCCTCCTACCCCAGAAAACTCCGCTTGCAGCACCGCCCCAACTTCCGCATCCTTCCCAAAGAAATCTACACTCTCACCGCGCGCTTTCCATACAATTGCAACAAGATGCAGAATGGCGAACGGCCCGAACTCGCGTGCATTAGAAGGCAACATCGCTGAACTTGATGACCCCGCGCAACGTCAGGCCGGTTGGGGCGCTAAGCACAAGTGGATTTTGTGGACGATTGCCTCATCGGCCAGCTTTGCTCGTGAAGTGTCTATGAAAACCTTGGTGACAGTCCTAAGTTTTCCCGTTACTGCTTTCGTCACCGCGAATGCAGGTTTACTCTGGGACGTTACGCTAAACTATGGCGGGCCTTTCGCCACTTGG
>CBDUEF010000148.1:0-6600 GCA_965366095.1 uncultured Cypionkella sp.
CTCCGATCCCGGAGCTTTATGTTTCCTACGAATCCGCCCAGAAACTCAAGGTCGAGGCAGGCAATCTGCCCTCCTGGGATCTGACCGCCCGTCAGATCTGCGATCTGGAACTGCTGATGAGCGGTGGCTTTCACCCGCTCAAGGGCTTTCAATCCGAGGCCGATTACAACGGCACCGTGGAAAACATGCGTCTTGCCGATGGCGCGCTCTGGCCAATTCCGATCACGCTGGACGTGTCCGAGGCCTTTGCCGAGAAAATCCAGCCCGGCCTTGATATTGCGCTGCGCGACGCCGAGGGCGTGATCCTTGCCATCATGTCTGTGACGGATAAATGGGAGCCGAACAAATCCAATGAGGCCGAAAAGGTATTTGGTGCCGATGACAGCGCCCACCCGGCGGTGAACTATCTGCACAACACCGCCGGAAAAATCTATCTCGGCGGCCCGATCACCGGCCTTCAGCCCCCGGTCCATTATGATTTCAAGGCCCGCCGCGACACCCCCAATGAACTCCGCGCCTATTTCCGCAAGATGGGCTGGCAGCGCATCGTTGCTTTTCAAACCCGCAACCCCTTGCACCGCGCGCATCAGGAACTCACCTTCCGCGCGGCCAAAGAGGCGCAGGCCAACCTGTTGATCCACCCCACCGTCGGCATGACCAAGCCCGGCGATGTCGATCACTTTACCCGCGTGCGCTGCTACGAGGCGGTGCTGGATAAATACCCGGCCTCCACCACCCATATGAGCCTCTTGCCGTTGGCGATGCGCATGGGCGGCCCGCGTGAGGCGCTTTGGCACGCGATGATCCGCAAGAACCACGGGCTGACCCATTTCATCGTTGGCCGCGATCACGCAGGCCCCGGCAAAAACAGCCAAGGGCAGGATTTCTACGGCCCCTATGACGCGCAAACCCTTGTGGCCAAGCATCAGGCCGAAATCGGCATCGAAATGGTCGATTTCAAACAGATGGTCTATGTGCAGGAACGCGCCCAATATTTCCCGGTGGATGAGGTTCCCGAAGGCACCACGGTGCTGGATATTTCCGGCACCGAACTGCGCCGCCGGTTGCGTGAAGGCTTGGAAATCCCCGATTGGTTTTCCTTCCCCGAAGTGGTGACGCAACTGCGCCGCACCTCGCCGCCGCGCGACAAGCAGGGCTTTACGGTGTTTTTCACCGGCCTTTCCGGCTCGGGCAAATCCACCATTGCCAATGCTTTGATGGTCAAACTGATGGAGATGGGCGGGCGTCCGGTCACGCTGCTCGATGGCGATGTGGTGCGCAAACATCTGTCCTCGGAACTCGGGTTCTCGAAAGAGCACCGCGATATCAACATCAAGCGCATCGGCTATGTGGCCAGCGAGATCACCAAAAACGGCGGCATCGCGCTTTGTGCGCCAATCGCCCCCTATACCGCCACCCGCCGCGCCGTGCGTGAGATGATCGAGGCTTTCGGTGCTTTTATCGAAGTGCATGTGGCCACCTCGGTCGAGGAATGCGAACGCCGCGACCGCAAGGGCCTGTATAAGCTGGCGCGTGAGGGCAAGATCAAGGAATTCACCGGCATTTCAGACCCCTACGAGGCGCCGACCAAGGCCGAGCTGGTGGTGGAAACCGAAGGCACCGCCGTCGATCATTGCGCGCATCAGGTGATCCTCAAGCTGGAATCCATGGGCCTGATCAAGGGCTGATCGAAAAAAGGGGCGGCACCGCGCCGCCCCCAATACCCTCAGCGGGCGCGCATCATCTTAAGCAGCAGCCCGTCTTTCAGCACATATTGATGAAACAGCGCCATTGCCGCATGGCCCAGCGCCAAAATCATCATCGCATTCATCGTATAGACATGCAGATCCGCCGTGGCCTCCATGCTGCGAAACCAGGTGATCGCCCCCAAGGCCGGCACCGCAATCATCAGCGCGTAAAGCAGCCGATGCGTCCAGACCGCCGCCTTGTCTTGCAACGTCACCGCCGTGTCATGCGCGCCACCCGACAGCAGCTTCAACGCCAGTCGCAACAGCACCAAAACCAACACCGCCACCCCGGCCCAAACATGGAACAACGGCATTAGGCCCTCAACCGGCTTGCCCTCCAGCATGCCGTCGAAAATTTCGGGCATCCCGTCGCTGATGATATAATTCGCCACGATCAAAACCGCGATCAGCCAATGCAGCGCAATTTGCAACCGCGTATATCCTGTCGACATTATCTTTTTCCTGCCTGAACAATCCCGGCACCACGCCAGAACCTTGACCATCTTTCAGCCGATCACGCACGGCCTGTCTATAAGCGCAAGTTGCATGACCATGGGCGCTTAGGTGTAAACCCGCGCTTAATGCGCGTTCACAGGCTCCATGTCGTGCTGACGTGCCAGCGCAAAGGCCAGCTTGCGGTCGGCCACCAGCGCCAGCTGCGCGCCATCCTCGCCATGCACCGAATAGACGGTTTTGGCATCGCCAATCTGATCCTGCACCGCCTGCGGCAGCTCGGCCACCGCCACCGGGCGCACATAGACCAGCCGGATTTCAGACTCCGGCATCCCTTTGAATTTTACATCCATTTTCGCCTCCTATTTGCGGCTGATCTTGATGATCTGCACCACGGAATCGGGCACCGTGCGCCGCAAATCAATGTGCAACAGCCCGTGGTCCAGCCCGGCCCCGGCCACCTCGACGCCCTCGGCCATCACGAAACTGCGCTGAAACGCCCGCGCGGCAATGCCCCGGTGTAGGAAAACCCGCTCCTGCCCATCATCGCCCTGCTTGCCGCGCACCACCAATTGCCGATCCTCGACGGTGATTGACAGATCCTCGTCAAGAAAGCCCGCAACCGCCAGCGTGATCCGATAGGTGTGCTCGCTCGTTGCCTCGATGTTAAAGGGCGGATAGCCCTCCGAGGCGGTTTTCGCCGTGCGCTCAACCAGCCGTTCCAATTGCTCAAAGCCCAAAAGGAACGGATGCGCGCCAAAAGTCAGTTTCGTCATGCCTGATGTCCTGTTCAAAGCGACATTGCCCGCAGGCCCCAACCGGGCACCTGTTGCCTTCAATATGGGTTTCCCACCGCCTGCCCGCAAGGCCCCACAAATCCACGCCCTGCGACAAAGAATGTTACCGCAAACCCCACGAATCGCTGTAAGATCAACAAAAGCCATAAGACCGGACGCCAATCCTGCCATGAATGCCCCCAGCGAATTAAATATCGAAGACATGTTGCGCGTGCGCCTGCGCGTCATGCTGCAAGAACACCGCGATCTGGATGAGGCGATTCACGCGCTTTCCGCCAATGCCCGCCCCGATCCTCTGGTGCTGCGGCGGCTGAAAAAGCAGAAACTGGCGCTCAAGGATCAGATCACCCGCATCGAAGACCGCCTGATCCCCGACATCATCGCCTGATCCCTTGCCCCTGCCCAAGCCCCCGCTATAGTGCCGCCCTTGGATAAAAGCGGGGGCGATATGGCCGTTACAGTGGGAATCATCATGGGCAGCCAATCCGATTGGCCGACCATGAAAGAGGCGGCGCTGATCCTTGATGACTTGGGCATCGGCTATGAAACCAAGATCGTCTCGGCCCACCGCACCCCTGACCGGCTTTGGGACTATGGCCGCGCGGCCGCTGGCCGTTTGCAGGTGATCATCGCGGGCGCGGGCGGGGCGGCGCATCTGCCCGGCATGATGGCCAGCAAAACCCGCGTGCCGGTGATTGGCGTGCCGATCCTGACCAAGGCGCTGTCGGGCGTTGATAGCCTTTATTCCATCGTGCAGATGCCCAAAGGCTATCCGGTTGCCACCATGGCCATCGGCGCTGCCGGGGCCGCAAATGCGGGCCTTCTGGCCGCTGGCATCTTGGCGCTGAACGACCCCGCGCTTGCCGCAAGGCTGGACGCATGGCGCGCGGCGCTTTCGGCCTCTATCCCCGAGGAGCCAAAGGATGAATAACCTCGCCCTCGGCGCCACCATCGGCATTTTGGGCGGCGGCCAGCTTGGCCGCATGCTGGCAGTCGCCGCCGCTCGGTTAGGCTATAAAACCCATATTTTCGAGCCCGCCGCCAACCCGCCCGCCGCTGATGTCGCCCACGCGCTCACCACCGCACCCTATGACGACACCTCCGCCCTTACGCAGTTCGCCGCCTCGGTCGATGTCATCACCTATGAATTCGAAAACATCCCCACATCGGCCCTTGATACGCTTGAGGCTCTGCGCCCGATCCGCCCCAACCGCCGGGCGCTTGCGATCAGTCAGGACCGGCTGCTGGAGAAAGATTTCCTCACCCAACTCGGTCTCACCTGCGCGCCCTATGCCCCGGTGCAATCCCTTGATGATCTGACCACGGCCCTGTCGAAAATCGGCACCCCCGCCATCTTGAAAACCACCCGTCTGGGCTATGACGGCAAGGGCCAAGCCCGCCTCAACAGCCCGACTGACGCCCCCACAGCCTATGCCGCGATGAACAATGCGCCCGCGGTTCTCGAAGGCTTCATCGCCTTCACCCATGAGGTTTCCGTGATCGCCGCGCGCGGGCTTGACGGCTCGGTCGCCTGCTATGATCCGGGTGAAAACGTCCATAAAGACGGCATCTTGCACACAACCACCCTGCCCGCGCGCCTCACGCCCTCCCAGCGCAGCGATGCCGTGCTGTTGGCTGCGCGCATCCTGAACGCGCTCGAATATGTCGGGGTGATGGGGGTGGAACTGTTCGTCACGCCCCAAGGTTTCATCGTCAATGAGATCGCGCCGCGCGTGCATAATTCCGGCCATTGGACGCAAAACGGCTGTGCGGTCGATCAATTCGAGCAACACATCCGCGCGGTCGCGGGCCTGCCCTTGGGCGACGGCGCGCGTCACGCGGATGTGATCATGGAGAACCTGATCGGCGATGATATCGCGCGCCTGCCCGCCCTGCTGGCCGAGCGCGATTGCGCGGTCCATCTTTACGGCAAGGCCGAAGCCCGGCCCGGCCGCAAGATGGGCCACATCAACCGCATCCAGCGGCTCAAGAACAGATAATCGCCACGATCACGAATTTGCAGCCGCCACCGCCGCCGGGTTTGATCACCACGGCGGGCTTTTTCGCCGGGGCCTTGGCGACGGGCTTTTTCGCCGCAGGAGCCACGGCTTTCTTGACCGGAGGCTTGGCTTTGACAGCGGGTTTTTTCGCGGCCTTTTGCGGTGCCTTGGCGGCAACGCTGCAAACGCCCTCGGGCTCTGCCTTCAGCGCGCGATACACCGCTTCGCTTGGTTCCACCTCGCCGATATCGGCCGCTTTGGCCTTGTAATAGCCCCGCATCGCCTGCCGCGAGCCATTGCCCCATTGGCCATCAATGCCCAAGCCATAGCAGCCGATCCGATCCAACTCGACCTGCACCGCCAGCGGCAGATTGTCGGGCAATGGCGCCAACACTGGCCCGCTGGCCGCACCTGGCGCAGCGTCAACGCCGGTGATCCGCACCGCCCCCGAAGTGCCGCCGTCAATCGTTGCCAAAGACCGTGTCGATGTATCCAGTGCGGCCAGCCTGGTCTGCCCGACGCCGGTGACTTTCTCGATCACCTTGGTGGTGTTGACCCCGTCAATCACCGCCACTTCGGGCCCATCCGGCCCACTCACCAAGGTTGAACTGCCGGTCACCACCACAAGCCCCAACTCGGCCGCCGAAACCGCAGCCGAAACCGTCGCATCCCGTGCGGCAAAGTAAAACTGCGCCCGCAAACTCGATTGGTCCCAAGGCGTCTGCTTGCCGCCCGTCGCCGCCTCAACATCATTGCGCACATCAATCATCAGATCGGAAATGCTTTGGCCGGGCTGTGCCAGATGCGTCAGCAAGGCATGGGTAAAGGGGCTGTTTTCGGTGCCATCCTGCTTGTCCCAAGCCACCGATCCGGGGGCCGTGGCAAAGGCCACAAAGGTTCCGGCCCCGCCATCAAACTGCGCCAACCCCTTACCGCCCAACCCCGCCTGCACCGCCGCAGGCACCGAGTTGTCACGGCAGGCGTCCAAAAACAGCAGCAATTGCCCCGAGCCGCTTTTCAACTTGGCCGCGATATCATCCAGCCGCCAAGTCTCCGCCTCAACGGCATCGGCCGTTTCCAGCCGCGCCGAAATCGGCACCAGATGGTTCACGCCATCCTTTTGAAAGGCATGGCCCGAGTAATAAAACAACACGGTCTCCGCCGATTCGGCCTGTTTGGAAAAGGTAGTCAGAACCGCTTGAAACACTTCGGGGCCAACGTCGGTCAGCAGCGTCACCTCAAAGCCCAGATCGCGCAACGCCTTGGCCATATCCTGCGCATCTGCCGCAGGCGTCGCCAATCCGGGCAGATGCTCATAGGCCTCATTGCCAACAACCAGCGCCAATTTGCGCCCCTGAGCCTCGGCAGCCACCGATAAAGTCACCATGAACAGGGCCGACAGCATCAGGCTGACAGCCGCATATCGCAAAAAGCCCGCCAAGGCGAAGAGTGTCTTTGCCATCATCTCACTATGCCACGTTGAAAATATCTATGCTCAAACATACTCGTTTTTGCCTTTTCATACCAGCCAAGTTTTCGCCGCCTCAGCGCCTGCCAAACACCTGCCCCCCCGCCGCTTCCAGCCCAAGCTCGGGATCAAAC
>CBDUEF010000149.1:0-6564 GCA_965366095.1 uncultured Cypionkella sp.
CCTCGGCCGAGGGTTCGGTAAAGGGGAAGTGGCTGGCACGAAAGCGGATTTCCACCGAAGGCACCTCGAAAAACGCGCGGCAGAATTCCTCCAGTGTCCATTTCAACTGCGCCATGGAAATGTCGCGGTCGATGGCGAGGCCTTCGACTTGATGGAACATCGGGGTGTGGGTCTGGTCCATATCCATGCGGTAAACCCGGCCCGGCGCGATCACCCGGATCGGCGCGCCCTGTTCGGCCATGGCGCGGATTTGCACCGGGCTGGTATGGGTGCGCAGCACATGCGGCGGGCGGGCGTCGCCCTCGTCGCGGTGCATGAAGAACGTGTCATGTTCCTGGCGCGCGGGGTGCTCCGGCGGGATGTTCAGCGCGTCGAAATTATACCAATCGGATTCCACCTGCGGGCCTTCGGCGACGGCAAAGCCCATATCGCCGAAAATCGCGGTGAGTTCCTCCATCACCTGAGAAACCGGATGGATCGTGCCCATCCGGCGCGGGCGGGCAGGCAAGGTGACATCCAGCCATTCCGAGCGCAGGCGGGCATCAAGCGCGGCGTCGCCAAGGGCGGCTTTCTTGGCGCGCAGGGCGGCGTCAATTTCATCTTTCAGCACGTTCAGCATGGCCCCGGCGGCCTTGCGCGCGTCCGGCTCCATCTTGCCAAGCGTGGCCATTTGCGCCGAAATCTCGCCCTTTTTGCCCAAGGCGGACAAGCGCACCTCTTCCAAGGCAGACTCGCTGTCTGCGTTGGCGGTGGCGGTCAGATATTTGGCCTTTAGCGCGTCTAGCCCGTCCATGATCGTCTCCTGTCGAATTGGCTTTCTGCTAGCGGGAAGGCGGGCGGGATGCAAGGGCGGGGCGTTTTAGAACATTGCAAGCCGTTGGGCCGCGATGCCAAGGCCCGCCACGGGGGTGCCGAGTTCTTGGCGCAGATCAGCTGTCAGCGTGACCTTGGGCGCGGCAAAGCCCGCGGCGTTGAGGGCGGATTTCAGGTAGGCAAGGCTATGCTTGTGGCGGCCTGAAGGGGCAAGATGCCAGCCCTGCGCGCCACCATCCTCTAAGGTGACCACCAGCCAGCCACCGGGGCGGGTGAGTTTGGCGAAATTGGTCAGCACCTGGGCCAGATCGCCGAAATAAACCAGCACATCCGACGACACGATCAGATCGAAAGGGCCGGGGGGCAGGGTGCCGATGCTGGCGAGATCAGAGCGCGTCAGCAGATCATAGCAAGACTTTTTGCGTGATTGTTGCAGCATACCGATCGAGGAATCGACCCCGTGCAGCGATTTGGCCAAGGGGCGCAGCAGGGGGGCGCAAAGCCCGGTGCCACAGCCCGCATCAAGGATGTCGAGGCGTTTGGGCAGGGCAAGTGCGGCCAGCAGTTTGGCGGTCAGATCAGGGCCGCGATTGCCGATTTTTGCCAGAATCTGATCATAGTTTTGCGCGAAACCGTCAAAGACCTGCACCGACATTGCAGCTTGGGATTGCGCGGTGGTGGTGCCACGGATGCCTGCGGCGATATAGGCAAACTCGGCGCTTTTGTCGGCGCAAAGCGGCTCGGCCAGATCGAGTATCTGGTTGGCCTCCATTAGGCATCCGGCATGGGCGAGCATCCGCGCCAGCAACAGGCGCGAGCGGCCATCGGTGGGATGGGCGGCAAAGGCGGGCTGCCAGAGGGCGATAGCCTCGGCCGGTTTGTCCTTGGCCAAGAGAAGCGAGGTGAGCACGCGGACCGCCGCCATGTCTTGGGGGTGATGAGGGAGGGCGGCTGCGAGCATATCACGGGCGGCATTGGTTTGATCAAGGCTGTAAAGCAGGCGACCAAGGTTGAGGCAGAGGCGCGGATCGGCCGGCGCCGTGGCGCGAAGTTCGGCGATCAGCGCGGTTTGATGGGCCTCGGCGCGCAAGGGCTCGCCCGCCGCGCGCATTGTGTCGATCAGGGCCGAGGCCGTCAGCGCACGGGGCCGGGCAGCGACAAGGGTTTTTTCGCAAAGCGCTGCGGCGGCGGTGAATTTCCCCTTGGCGATCAGGTCTTTGGCGCGGATGAGGGCAAGGCCTGCCGGGCTGCGATCGGGTTCGGTGAGATCAAGCAGTGAGGTTTCGGACAGTGTCATGGGATCACGCGACAGAGGGTTCGCTGTATTCAAGCAGATTGCGCAGGGATGTGCAAAGCCAACAAAAAAGCCCCACCGAAGCGGGGCCTTTTTTAACCAATATTCACGGGGCTCAGGCCAGAGCGGCCTTGGCTTGAGCGGCGATGGCGTTGAACGCCTCGGGCTCATGCACGGCCAGATCGGCCAGAACCTTGCGGTCAACCTCGATCCCGGCTTTGGCCAGACCGTTGATGAAACGCGAATAGGTGAATTCGATATCGAACAGACGCACGGCGGCGTTGATCCGCTGAATCCACAAAGCGCGGAAGTTGCGCTTGCGGGCCTTGCGGTCGCGCGTTGCATACTGCTGGGCCTTGTCGACGGCCTGAGTAGCTGTGCGGAAGTTCGTGGAGCGGGCGGCGTAATAGCCAGCCGCCTTCTTGATCACCTTGCGGTGACGGGCGTGGGTAACGACGCCAGATTTAACGCGGGACATCTAAGCTCTCCTTACCGGTCGTAGGGCATGTATTTTTTGACGATTTTCGCATCGGATGCGCAGAGGATCATGGTCCCCGAAGCGTCACGAATGAATTTCGTCGTGCGTTTGATCATGCCGTGGCGTTTGCCGGCAACGCCAGCTTTCACCCGACCGGAGGCCGTGAAGCTGAAACGCTTCTTCGCCGCCGACTTGGTCTTCATCTTGGGCATTTCCATCTCCATGGTTTCAGGCGCGGACTTGGCATGCCACGTTGGCCAGCCGCGCGGGGTATTTAGAGTGTTGGGCTATACGGGCAGCCGGAGCGAAGTGCAAGGGGTAAGCTAGTGGACGAAGCTGGCGACCACCTTGACAAAGATCCCCGGAATTTCGGCGAAAGTATAACCGGAGGGTTTTTGGGTAAGGGCGACAGCAATCAGCACCCCCGAGATCAACACCATGATCGCCCCCGCCCGTGGCGCGCGGCTTTCGGCATAGGCCGCGAGCAGCGAGGGAATGGCAAGAGCGCCAACAATAATGCCGATCACAAGATAAAGGTCCGTATTCATAACGCCCTCAACTGAAACAAGGATGCGCTATTATTCCGAATCGGCGCGATAAATCAATCTTTCGTCGCAGGTGGCCACACGAAGGATGTTTGTGGTGCCTGGCACGTTGAAGGGAACCCCCGCGGTGACAACGATCTGATCAATTTCTGTCGCAAAGCCCTGCGACAAGGCCGCGCGGACAGCCGAGATGACGGCCCCCTTGAAGCGGTCTTGCGGTTCGCTGATCACGCAATGCGCGCCCCAGGTCAGGCTCATGCGGCGGGCGGTGGTCATCAGCGGCGTCAGCGCGATGATCGGCACCTGCGGGCGTTCGCGGGCAACCAGCGAGACTGTGGTGCCAGATTGGGTAAAGCAGCAAATCGCTTTGATATCGGTGGATTCGGCGATTTCGCGGGCAGCGGCAACGATGCCGTCGGCGACGGTGGTGCGTTTGACCACGCGGCTGGCCTCGATCACCTGACGATAGGTTGGATCGCTTTCGACCGAGATCGCCACGTTGTTCATCGTGGTGACGGCCTCGATCGGGTATTTTCCGGCAGCAGATTCGGCGGAAAGCATCACCGCATCGGCGCCCTCATAGATGGCGGTGGCGACGTCGGACACCTCGGCACGGGTGGGCACCGGCGATTCGATCATCGATTCGAGCATCTGGGTGGCCACGATCACCGGCTTGGCGGCCGAGCGGGCGGCGCGGACAAGGCGCTTCTGGATCGGCGGCACGGAATAGACCGGAAGCTCTACGCCCAGATCGCCGCGCGCCACCATGATGCCATCGGACACCGCAAGAATGGCGTCATAGGCTTTCACCGCCGCAGGTTTTTCGATCTTTGACAGGATTGCCGCACGGCCCTTGGCCAAGGCGCGGGCCTCGGTCACGTCTTCGGGGCGCTGCACAAAGGAAAGCGCCAGCCAATCCACGCCCAAGGCGCAGGCAAATTCCAGATCCTTGCGGTCTTTTTCCGACAGCGCCGCAAGCGGCAGCAGCACGTCGGGCACGTTGACGCCCTTGCGGTTAGAGATGGTGCCGCCCACGGTAACGGTGCAATCGGCGAAATCCTTGCCGCAGGTTTTCACCTCAAGCCGGATTTTGCCGTCATTGACCAGCAGGGACGCGCCCGGCTCAAGGGCGGCGAAAATCTCGGGATGCGGCAGGTGCACGCGGCTGATGTCGCCGGGTGTGGCATCCAGATCCATGCGGAAGGCGGCGCCTTCGATCAGCTCTTCGCCCTCGGGATTGGCAAAGGTGCCGACGCGCAGTTTCGGCCCCTGAAGATCGGCCAGAATGCAGATCGGGCGGCCGAGATCGGATTCGATCTGGCGGATGATCACATGGCGGGCGCGGATATCATCATGGGTGCCATGGCTCATATTCAGGCGGAACACATCGGCCCCGGCTTCGAACAGCGCGCGGATGGTGGTATAATCTGAGGAGGACGGGCCCAAAGTGGCCACGATTTTCACATTCCGAAGGCGTCTCATGCCTTGTTCCTTTTCATCGCTATTTCTGTCGCACTGGGCCGCTGGCCTTATGGCGCAATCTGTCTGATGGGGCAACCGGGGGAATGTGTTATCGCTCACATTTGCTGTTGATCTTTGGCGGCAAGCAGAGAAAAAGTGGCGGGTTGGCGGGAAAACCGTCGCCACCCAAAGGGTAGAGATGAAGAATATATGCCTGACTGCCGTTGCCATGCTGATGCTGCCAGCCATTGCGGCTGCCAATTGCAGCACGGCGGAAATGCGGATTTGTCTGCACCAGCCGGGCAAGAATGCCGGGGCCTATCAACTGCCTTGTGCCTATAGCCAATGCTCGACCGCGGAGGCGGTGTTTGACTATTTCCGTTTTGAGGATGGATCTTATGCGCGGATGGATCACAGCGCGCAGGGGGCCATCATGCATGCCGAGTTTCGGTTTGTGGCGGGCAAGGGGCCCCAGAGCTATGATGGGGGGGCGGGGAGCATGGTAGAGTCGGGCAGCGGCCAATTGCGATTTGGCGCGAAGGGCGGGATGGTTTTCACCACGGAGGCCTGCGATTCCTCTTGTGAGGGACTTGATGCGGCGGAGTTTGGCGAGTGAGCCAGCCGTTCCAAATCCATGGCGAAGCGCGACCGGGGCGGTGGCTGGTGAGTTGTGATCACGCCAGCAACCGGGTTCCCTTGGATATCGGCGGCGGCGATCTGGGGATCTGTGCCGCAGATATGTCTCGCCATATCGCCTATGATCTGGGGGCGGCAGGCTTGGCGCGGGCCTTGGGCGAGGCCTTGGACAGCCCGGTGATCTGTTCCGATTTCAGCCGTCTGGTGATTGATCCGAACCGGGGCGAGCAAGACCCGACGCTGGTGATGAAGCTCTATGACGGCACCATCATTCCGGCCAACCGGCATGTGGACGCGCCCGAGGTCGAGCGGCGGTTGGCGGCGCTTTACCGCCCCTATCACAGCGCCTATGCGCGGCTGGCAGCGCGGCGCGATGATAGGGTTGTGCTGGCGATCCATTCGTTTACGCCCTGTCTGAAAGCGCGGGCGCCGCGGCCCTGGCATGTGGGGGTGCTTTACAGCCATCTTGATGCGCGGCTGTCCAAGCCTTTGATCGCGCGGTTGCAGGTCGAGGCTGATCTGTGCATTGGCGATAACGAGCCTTATGCGGGCCATCTGCCCGGCGATGCGCTGGACCGGCACGCTTTGCAACCAGGGCGGCAAAACACGCTGATCGAGTTGCGCAACGACTTGATCGCCACGCCAGAGCAGCAGCAGGCATGGGCCCTACGACTGGCACCGATTCTGCAAGAGGTGTTGGCAGGGCTGTAAAATTGTTTCGCGTTTGGAAACACTTGCGCCGCGAATCGTAAATAATGGCAAAATTATGACGGAAGTTAATATTTGATTGACGAGGCTGTCACTGATCGTATTGGTTTCGATTGGGGCTGTGTTCTTCGTCTGTTTGGGTGCCGATGACGGTGATGACACCGATCCAGCACATAGCGATGACGCACATGACAGCGAAACCAGCACCGATTTGCTGAACAGCCCGCATTTCACCGATGTCAGCGCCGCCAAGGCGGATTCTGGTGTTGATCACGAATGGCGCGGCACCAGTGGCGATGACGAGATCAGCGCCAGCGATGGCGATGATACCATCCATGGCCTTGCCGGGGATGATCTGATCAAGGGCGGCAGCGGCGCGGATAGTGTTTATGGTGGGATCGGGGCGGATACCGTGTTTGCCGGAACCGGCGACGGTGTGGTTCATGGTCTGGCGGGAGATGATCTGATCACGGGCGACGGCCATGACGATATATTGCTCTATTCAAACCATATCGGCAGCGACGCGCATGTGGTCTTTGAGGGCTACGGCGGGGGCGGGAAACACCAGCTTAATTTCTTGGGGCGTTCCGGGCGGGCGCGAGGCCCCCCCCAAGCGCTTTTTTTGGGGG
>CBDUEF010000150.1:0-6516 GCA_965366095.1 uncultured Cypionkella sp.
ACATCGGTGCAAGGAAGTAAACCGGACGGTCCGCCCCCGCCGGAATGACGATTTCTTTGACGATATATTTGATGAAATCAGCAAAACTTTGCAGCAGGCCAAACGGCCCGACCACGTTCGGCCCCTTGCGCATCTGGACCGCCGCCCAGATTTTTCGGTCGCCATACATCAGGAAGGCCAAGGCAACCAGAATCAGCACCACCACAAGCAGGCATTCTCCAAGGATCAAAAGGAAGATCCCGAGCGTGGTTTGCGTGAAGAATTCAACCATTTTTCATCCTCAGATCGTCGGTATTCCCTGGTCGCCACAATCGCGCACCGTGACTTCGGCGTCGATCGTCTTGTACCCTTGGGGCAGTGCTGCCGAGATGGTGTAAACCGCATCCCCGCGCCAATTTCCAGCCGTTTGTGCAACATTTGTGCGAACATGTCGCGCAAATCCGAAACCGCGGATCAGCGCATATTGAGCCGCCGCACATCGTGCATAAGCATCAACGTCTTCCTTGTTCCGCGCGCCCTTCATCTGCACACGAAAATTCACCAGATCGCCGTCCAGCAGGATCGTCTCGATCCCCAGGTAGCTAGGCATGAACCCTGTCTGCGACGCTTCGCCACCCGGATCCACACACCCCGAGAGCGCCGCAAAAGCGACGGTCATTGCGCGGATCTGTGCGGCTTGGCACCTCATTCAGCGGCCATTTTGGCTTTGGCGCGTTCCGCTTCCAAAGCCGCCAACTCGCCCATCACCTTTGACGCACGCGCAATCGGATTGGTCTGATAAAACCCTTTGAACGCGGGCCGGAAGCCGGCCTTGCCCATCTCACGAAGGGCAATTGGCTGCAAATCGTTCACTGGAACGGTATCCATTGCCCCCAGATGGCTATGAGCGGCCACCAGTGCCCGGCGCAAACTTGCCAGTGTGTCCCAAGGCAGGGCCGCCCCCAACTCGCCCGACAGAGCCCGCAGGATTGCCCAGTTCTCCTTGGCTTCGCCCGGAGCAAAGCCCGCGCGCATCGCCAGTTGTGGCCGCCCTTCGGTGTTCACGAACAACCCGTTCTCTTCGGTATAGGCGGCACTCGGCAAAATGATATCAGCGCGAGTTGCACCCCTATCGCCATGGCTGCCCTGATAAATCACGAAGGGGCCTGGCGCGATCTCCACCTCGTCGGCACCAAGATTATAAATCACCTCAGCCCCTTCGGTGGCCGCTGCCAGACCGCCCTCGGTCACCGCACCCACATCCATCGCGCCAACGCGTGATGCAGCAGTGTGCAAGATCAGCAGTTTCGAGTTTGAATTCTCGGCCAGTTTCATTGCATGGGCCAGCACCGCCTCGCCATCGACTTCGTTGATTGCGCCCTGCCCCACGATAACCAATGTCGGCTTTTCACGCGTCTCATCGCTTATCTGCATAGAGGACAGGCCCGCCAAAGCTGCACGGTCCGTGCCGACATGGGTGTAATCATAGGTCAGATCAACCGCCTCACCGACCAACCCAACAACGGCCCCATTGGTCCAAGCCTTACGGATGCGCGCGTTCAGCACAGGCGCCTCAACCCGAGGATTGGTGCCGATCAACTGGATCATCTTGGCGCCGTCAATGTCTTCAATGCAAGCGGTGCCAACATAACCCGAGCGATTGCCAATCGGCAAACGTGCACCATCGGTACGACATTCGATCTTACCGCCCAGACCCTCGACCATTTTCTTCAGCGAGAAGATCGCCTCAACCGGGGCAAGATCACCTATCAGCGCCGCAACCTTCTTGCCCTTCATCGCCGCCGCCACCGCGGCCAACGCCTCGGTCCAACCAGCTTTGCGCAGCTTGCCATTCTCACGGATATAAGGCGTGTCCAGACGCTGGCGACGCAAACCGTCCCAGATGAAGCGGGTCTTGTCGGAAATCCACTCCTCATTCACCCCGTCATGGTTACGCGGCAAGATCCGCATCACTTCGCGCCCTTTGGCATCAATCCGAATGTTCGAGCCAAGCGCATCCATCACGTCGATGCTCTCGGTCTTGGTCAGCTCCCAAGGCCGCGCGGTGAAGGCATAGGGCTTTGATGTTAAAGCGCCTACGGGGCAGAGATCAATGATATTGCCCTGCAAATTGCTGTCCAGGGTCATGTTCAGATAGGTCGTGATCTCGGCATCCTCGCCGCGCCCGGTCTGACCCATTTGAGTGATCCCGGCCACTTCCGAGGTAAAGCGCACGCAACGAGTGCAGGAAATGCAGCGAGTCATCTTGGTCGCAACCAAGGGCCCCAGATCCAAATCTTCCGACGCCCGCTTTGGCTCGCGGTAGCGGCTGAAATCCACCCCGAAGGCCATCGCCTGATCCTGCAAATCACATTCGCCACCCTGATCGCAGATCGGGCAATCCAGCGGATGGTTGATCAGCAAAAACTCCATCACGCCTTCGCGCGCCTTTTTCACCATCGGCGAGTTGGTTTTCACCACCGCAGGCTCGCCATTCGGGCCGGGGCGCAGATCGCGCACCTGCATCGCGCAAGACGCCGCAGGCTTTGGAGGGCCGCCGACAACCTCAACCAGACACATCCGGCAATTGCCGGCAATCGTCAGCCGCTCGTGATAGCAAAAGCGCGGGATTTCAACGCCAGCGACTTCCGCCGCCTGAATGATCGTCATCGCGGGATCAACCTCGACCTCGATGCCGTCAATGATCAGTTTTTTCAGGTTAGACATGCAGCGCGCCCTTCCGCTTCATCAATCCCATCAGGCCGCGCAACCGGGCAAACACGCCCTGCGCGGGCACAGGGGCCTCTTCCGACTTTTTCGCACCCATCGCAATGGGTTTCACACGCGCCTCGATGTCGCGCATGATGTATTTCGTGTCCAGCCCGCCGTAGCACATCCGCCCTACTCCGCCGCCACTTGCGCGCAACCGTGGGTTTTCCACGCCTGCGCTTCTTTAAGATAAGACCAGCCAAAACCCGCATCGCTGTCGCCCTGCGCCTGCTTTAGTGCCAGCTTTGCCAAAGCCTCGTCCAGCGTCGGCCGATGCCCGACCGGCACCCACCACATGACGAAATGCATCTGGCCCAGCACCTGAAACCACTCGGCCCGCCGTTCGTAAAAGCTGCGATGCACGGTGTTCCACACGAAATTTTCCAGCGTCGCCGCACTTTCCCACACCGTCAGGTTAGACACATGCTGCGGATCGCCGCCGATCTTGGCCTCGGTGTTGCCGGTCCCCGGCTCGCCCGAGCCTTCCATCATCCACACAAAACCTGGCATCCGGCGGCCAAGGCCGTTCACCCGGTCCAAAGCCCCCATGAACTCGGCCACGCGCGGATCATCCGTGTGGGCCAACAGGCGCCCCACGTTCAGTTCCGCCAGATGATGGCCGACAGGTTGGATCATTTCCATGACCTCAACAGGGTTCCGGCCAAGCTGCCCTTGGCGATCTCATCACGTCCCACCTTGCAATAGCTTTCGGCGTCGCCCTCAACCGCTCCGGCCTTTTTCAGATAGGCATCGGCCAGCCCCCGGATGCGGGACTTTTCGGTCTTGTCCTTCAAGAAAGCCTTCACATCGGCCTCTTTATAGCCCTTGTCGCGGGCATAGGATTCCAGTTCGTTCAGCTTTTGCAGCACCACGAACATCCGCGCCGAAATCGACGGGCAGGTGTTGCGGATCACATCGCCCACGCGGCCCGCGATCAGCGAGTCGTTGATGTGCGGCTCTGTATTCAGCGGCTCCAGCGCCAGAGCAGGCGTTGCCGCCAGCATCGCGGTCAGGGTCAGGATTTTCAACGTTTTCATAGGGGCCTCCTTGGCTTTTCCAAAGCCAGAGATAGGGCGCAAGGCCGCTGTTATGCCATGACAAGGCGGTGATTTCGGCAGGTTATCGCCTTTCAGGACAGAATTTGTCATCGGCATCCCCCGTCAAAAACCCAAACGCCGCCCGCAAACCGCCCCAAAGCGCGCGGATCAATGCGGCTGGCGCGGCTGCCACAAAACGCCTCGGCCACGCGCTTGGCCTCAAGCCCTTGATCATTTGCAAAGGCCGCGCCTTCCCGCGAAACGTTCATTTCCGCACCGCTTGAAACAGGTTGCAGATCAACAATGTAGGACACACCATCGCGGGAAATCGCCACTGGTCCACTGGCGGCAAGCGGCATTGGCCGGGAAACCGACGCACCACAAGCTGTCAACAAACCTATCGCCATTGCCGCCACTCCCCTCATTCCGCCGCCATTGCGCCCATACGGCCGGTTTTCTTGGCCTTGATCCGGTCCTCGATCTCATCCCGGAAATGCCGCACCAAGCCCTGAATCGGCCAGGCCGCCGCATCACCCAGCGCGCAGATCGTATGGCCCTCAACCTGCTTGGTCACATCCAGCAGCATGTCGATTTCCTCAACCTCGGCCTCGCCACGCACCAACCGATCCATCACCCGCATCATCCAGCCGGTGCCCTCGCGGCAGGGCGTGCATTGGCCGCAGGATTCGTGCTTGTAGAATTTCGACAGCCGCCAGATCGCCTTGATCACATCCGTCGATTGATCCATCACGATCACCGCCGCCGTGCCAAGGCCCGACTTTTGCTCGCGTAGCCAGTCGAAATCCATGATCGCGTCTTCACATTGCGCGGCGTTCAACATCGGCACGGAAGAGCCGCCGGGGATCACCGCCTTGATGTTTTTCCAGCCACCGCGCACGCCGCCGCAATGTACGTCCAGCAATTCGCGCAAGCTGATCGACATCACCTCTTCCACCACACAAGGATTGTTCACATGGCCCGAGATGCCGAAGAGCTTGGTCCCCGCATTGTTGGGGCGCCCAAAGCCCGCAAACCACTCCGGCCCCCGGCGCAAAATTGTCGGCACCACGGCGATTGATTCCACATTGTTTACCGTGGTCGGGCAACCATACAGCCCCGAGCCTGCCGGGAATGGTGGCTTCATCCGCGGCATACCCTTTTTACCTTCAAGGCTTTCCAGCAGCGCGGTTTCCTCACCGCAGATATAGGCACCGGCGCCGTGATGCAGATAGCAATCGAAATCCCAACCCGATTGCGCCGCGTTGCGGCCCAGCAAACCGGCGTCATAACATTCGTCCAAAGCAGCCTGCAAAGCCTCCCGCTCGCGGATATATTCGCCGCGAATATAGATGTAGCAGGCATTCGCGCCCATGGCATATGACGCAATCAGCGCGCCTTCGATCAGCGTGTGCGGATCATGCCGCATGATCTCGCGATCCTTGCAGGTGCCGGGTTCCGACTCGTCGGCATTGATCACCAGATAGCTGGGCCGCCCATCCGATTGCTTGGGCATGAACGACCATTTCAGACCCGTCGGAAAGCCAGCGCCGCCGCGCCCGCGCAGGCCCGACGCCTTCATCTGGTCGATGATCTTGTCCTTGCCCCGCGCGATGATCTCGGCAGTGCCATCCCAATGGCCACGCTTTCTGGCCCCGGCAAGGCTACGGTCATGCATCCCGTAAAGGTTGGTAAAGATGCGGTCCTGATCCTTGAGCATGATGCCCTTCTCCCTAGTTCCGGCGCGCGCGCCAGATGCGAAATGTCACCACCAAAGCAAAGATGAACCCTGCCAAAGCCGCGAAATCAAACAGCAGCACGAATTTGGGCGGCCAGCCCATCTCCCCGCCAATTTTCTGCGCGCCGAGCCAAAGGACAACAGTTCCGATCAGCACCAAGGCCACGAGCCTCGCCTGCCTTGCCAAAGCCATCTCCTTGTCGTCAGCGCTCATATTGCCCTCAATGATGCCCGTGGTCGTCATCCGAGGCGGGCGAAAGCTCTACCCCGCCCGAGCCCAACAACACGCCATAGACACCGAAACTCAACGCCCCAATTGCCAAAGCCGGAGCAAAACCGAAATCACCCATCCAGCGTGCCAGACTGGCCGCGATAACGCCCGCCACCAGCGCCACAATCCAGCCTCCAGCCCAAGGGCCGTCCACCGTTGCATGGTCATGTGAATGATCCATTCTGCCTGCCCTCAATAGTCATTGGTCTTGGCGCGGCGCAGGAATTCGTCCATCCCCACCTCGCCAATCAGTTTCGCCTGCGCCACCCATTTGTCGCGCGTCACACGGCCCCGAAAACCCTTGAGATTGCTGTCCATCCACGCAATCTCATCAACACCCCAGCCGGCAATCTGGTCGAAATGGAAAATTCCCATCGCATGGCAGAGCTTTTCCAAAGCCGGTCCGATCCCTTCGATCCGCGTGAGATCGTCGCCAACACCCTTGCGCGCGGCCTTCAAGCCTGTCGGCTTGACACCAGCCGCTTGCGCTGCCGGGGCAATCTTTTCCACAGCCTTGGCAGCCGGGGGCTTTACCCCAACCACAGGCTCCTTGACGGCTGAGGCAACTTTCGCCGCCGCCTTCGCCGACCCGGCAATCCACGGCGTCAGCAGCGACACTTCGGTGCCATCAATCCGCTTGACCGTATCGCCAATATCCACAGCGGCCTGCGCGCTGGCGTTATACTTGGCCCGGCCTTTCTCGTGGTCTTTCAACGAGGTAAGCC
>CBDUEF010000151.1:0-6502 GCA_965366095.1 uncultured Cypionkella sp.
GATCAGGCGCGCGGTTGGCGCGCCTGATAGTTTTGTGATCGGCCTCAATGTGCTGTGGCAGATGGCCCAGCGGGGGAAGCCGCAGCCCGCGCCGCTGCTGCCGCCTCTTCTGCTGCTTCGTCCCATTCCACCGGCTCGGGCTGACGCACCAAAGCGATTTTCAGCACCTCACGCACGTTGCTGACGGGAATGATCTGCATTCCCTTTGTCACGGAGTCCGGAATTTCCGTAAGATCCTTGGCGTTTTCTTCGGGGATCAACACCGTCTTGATGCCGCCACGCAAGGCCGCCAGCAGCTTTTCCTTCAGCCCGCCAATCGCAAGTGCATTGCCGCGAAGGGTCACTTCCCCGGTCATTGCAATGTCTTTGCGCACGGGAATGCCCGTGATCACCGACACAATCGAGGTCACCATGGCAAGACCTGCCGAAGGCCCGTCTTTTGGCGTGGCGCCTTCGGGGACGTGGACGTGAATATCCATCGCTTCGAATTTCGGTGGTTTCACACCAAGTTCCGGGCTGATCGAACGCACGAAAGACGCCGCCGCTTCAATGCTTTCCTTCATCACATCGCCAAGCTTACCGGTGGTTTTCATCCGACCCTTGCCGGGCAGACGCAAAGCCTCGATCTGCAACAGATCGCCGCCTACCGAGGTCCAAGCCAAGCCGGTGACCACGCCAACCTGATCTTCCTTTTCCGCCAAGCCATAGCGGAAGCGTTTGACGCCAAGGTAGCTTTCCAGTTTCTCGGGCGTCACTTCGACCGATTTGGTGGTTTTCTTGACGATCTCGGTCACCGCCTTGCGGGCAAGTTTGGCGATTTCGCGTTCAAGGTTACGCACCCCGGCTTCGCGCGTATAGGTGCGGATCATTTCAGTCAACGCGGCATCCGTGATCGAAAACTCGCCCTTTTTCAACGCGTGACCGGCAATTTGCTTGTCGATCAGGTGACCCTTGGCGATTTCGCGCTTTTCGTCCTCGGTATAGCCGGCCAGCGGGATGATCTCCATCCTGTCGAGCAAAGGCGAAGGCATGTTGTAGCTGTTGGCCGTGGTGATGAACATCACGTTCGACAGATCGTATTCCACCTCAAGATAGTGGTCGGTGAAGGTGGCGTTTTGTTCGGGATCAAGAACCTCAAGCATGGCCGAGGCCGGATCGCCGCGGAAATCCTGACCCATCTTGTCGATTTCATCCAGCAAGATCAGCGGGTTGGTGGTTTTCGCCTTTTTCAACGCCTGAATGATCTTGCCCGGCATCGAGCCGATATAGGTGCGCCGGTGCCCCCTGATCTCGGATTCGTCACGCACGCCGCCCAGCGAAATGCGGATGAACTCGCGCCCCGTGGCCTTGGCAACCGAGCGGCCAAGTGAGGTTTTACCGACACCCGGAGGGCCGACGAGGCACAGGATCGGGCCTTTCAGCTTGGTCGAGCGGGCCTGAACGGCCAGATATTCGACGATGCGTTCCTTGACCTTTTCCAGCCCGTAATGATCAGCGTCCAGCACTTTTTGGGCAGCAGCAAGGTCTTTCTTGACGCGGGATTTTTCGCCCCATGGCACCGAGAGCAGCCAATCGAGATAGTTGCGCACCACGGTCGCCTCGGCGCTCATCGGGCTCATGTTTTTCAGCTTTTTCAGCTCGGCTTCGGCCTTTTCGCGCGCCTCTTTCGAGAATTTGGTCTTTTTGATCCGCGCCTCAAGCTCGGCCATCTCATTCTGACCGTCTTCACCGTCGCCCAATTCCTTCTGAATGGCCTTCATCTGCTCATTCAGATAATATTCGCGCTGAGTGCGCTCCATCTGCGATTTCACCCGGGTCTTGATCTTTTTCTCGACCTGCAAGACCGACATTTCGCCCTGCATCTGGCCGTAAACCTTCTCAAGCCGCTCGGCCACGTCAAGCGTTTCCAGAAGGTCTTGCTTTAGGGCCACGTCAACGCCCAAATGCCCAGCAACCAGATCGGCAAGGCGGGCAGGCTCACGGGCATCCGAAACGGCCGATAACGCCTCTTCGGGGATGTTTTTCTTGATCTTGGCATAGCGCTCAAATTCATCGGCGACCGCGCGCAGCATCGCCTCGACAGCATCGGCATCGCCGGGGGTTTCGTGCAATTCGCTGGCTGTCGCCTCAAAAAACCGAGGATTCTCAATGAATTCGGTGATCTTGACGCGGGATTTCCCCTCGACCAGAACTTTGACCGTGCCATCGGGAAGCTTCAGCAGTTGCAGCACATTGGCCAAAACGCCAATGCGGTAAATGCCGTCGGTGGCAGGATCATCAACAGAAGGGTCGATTTGCGACGACAGCAGGATTTGCTTGTCATCGGCCATCACTTCTTCCAAGGCGCGGACTGATTTTTCCCGGCCGACAAACAACGGCACGATCATATGCGGGAAAACCACGATATCGCGCAGCGGCAGAACCGGGTAGCTCGTGGTTGAAAGGTCGCTCATATCATTTCCTTATCTGGCAAGAAGCCCCGGCCCCGGTGATCCGGCAGCGCTGAGCTTCCCCTTTGGATGCTATATCTGGTATCGGAAAGCGCCGGTGTCAACCTTTCGAACCAAGCAATCATGCGCCCGTGAACAACAGGCTTGCAAGGGGGCTTTTACCTTGGTTTCAAGTCAAAATCAGGGCGTTTCAGCGGGTCATATCAATCACCGCCCGCAGACCGTTTGCTGGGGCCTGATCGGCTGGATGCAGCTGGATGACCATCAACATGTGATGCGGGGTCAGGATATAGGCGTGAAATTCGACCATCGCCGTGCTGCCAAATTGCGAGGTGCCGAAAAACTGCGGCAAGAATTCCACCGGACAGGTTATATTTGCCGACTGAAGCATCGGCCCAAGCAGCTCTTCGGCCTTGAGCGGCGCCTCTCCCGGCAAGGCGAAATCCCAGTTGGCGCCGTTGGCAGGCGCCAGCGCCACAGGGGAGCTTGTGGTGGCATCGGTAAACAGCAGGGTTTCGCCTTTGGCGGAAAAGCTGGCGGTCTTGCGGCTATCATCGCCGGGGCCGATCTGGGGTTTGCCATTGGTTACGGTGAGAAATTGCACGACCTGCCCTTGCCAATCGGTCGCCAGATCGGCGGCAAAAGCGGGATGTTCCGCGCCTTTTTGCAAGCAGTAATTTTCGGCCTGCAACAGGGTCGGCATCAAACTCAGGGCGAGCACAAGGGCGATACGCATCGTGTTACCTATAGCGGTTCGATGTCGCCTGCCGCACGCTGAGCATGGAAGGCGGCCACGAAAGTATTCAGACTTTGGGCGGCAATCGCGTCGCGCAACCCCTGCATAAGTTCTTGATAGTAGTGCAGATTATGCCATGTCAGCAACATCGAGGCGATGATTTCCTGTGCGCGGACAACATGGTGCAGATAGGCGCGCGAATAGTTGCGACAACAGGGGCAGGTGCAAGCCTCATCCAGCGGGCGCGGATCATTCTGGTGGCGGGCGTTTTTCAGATTCACCTGTCCGCGACGGGTCCAGCCTTGGGCTGTGCGCCCCGAGCGCGAGGGCAGCACGCAATCCATCATGTCGATGCCACGCTCGACAGCACCCACGATATCGTCGGGCTTGCCCACCCCCATCAGATAGCGAGGCTTGTCGGCAGGCAGCATCTCGGGTGCGTAATCGAGAACGCCAAACATCGCCGCTTGGCCCTCGCCCACAGCCAAACCGCCAACGGCATAACCGTCAAATCCGATCTGCGTCAGGGCTTTGGCCGATTCCTCCCGCAGATGTTGCGTGACGCCGCCTTGTTGGATGCCAAACAGCGCATGGCCGGGGCGATCGCCAAAGGCATCACGCGAACGCTGCGCCCAACGCATCGACATCTGCATGGATTTCGCCACCGTCGCCTCATCGGCAGGCAAGGCGGGGCATTCATCGAAACACATCACGATATCAGAGCCCAGAAGTTTCTGGATTTCCATACTGCGCTCGGGCGACAGCATGTGTTTAGAGCCATCGACATGGCTGGAGAACTTTACGCCTTCCTCGGTCAGTTTGCGCAAGGAGGCGAGGCTCATCACCTGAAAGCCGCCGGAATCGGTGAGGATCGGGCGGTTCCAATTCATGAACCTATGCAGGCCACCCAGTGCCGCGATGCGTTCCGCCGTGGGGCGCAGCATCAGGTGATAGGTGTTGCCCAGCAAGATATCTGCGCCGGTTTCGCGGACAGATTCCGGCATCATCGCCTTTACCGTGGCCGCTGTGCCAACCGGCATGAAGGCAGGTGTGCGGATGTCGCCGCGCGGGGTCGAGATCACACCAGTGCGCGCGCGGCCATCGGTTGCGTTCAGGGTGAAGGTAATACGCTCTGCCATCTGGCCCTCGGGTGTTTGCGAGGCTGTGGGGTAACGGGCGGCGCTGCTATGGTCAAGCGGTTCGGGTGGGCAGGCTTTTCTCCCAACGGCGGAACAGAAACACGATAACGCCGGTAATCAGCATATAGACCGCCGCCAGCAAAAGCAGCGGCTCGTAGACGATAAAGGTGTCTTGGCGCACCCTGCCCGCCACGGCATAGATATCGACCACGGTGATGGTGGCGACCAAGGGCGTCGATTTCAGCTGCAACACGGTCTCACCGCCAAGCGTTGGCAGAACGCGGTGCAGCGCTTGCGGCAACCAGATGCGCCGAAGGATCGTCAGGCGCGGCATGCCCATGGCCTTGGCGGCCTCAAGCTGTCCGTGCGGCACACCTTTGAAGGCGCCACGCATCACTTCGCCCTCATAGCCCGCCACCGAAAGCGACAGAGCAACAACGGCATAGGGCCAGGCCTGACGCAGGTAGGGCCAGGCCCAACTGTCGCGAATCCAAGGGATGGAGGGGAAAAGTGAGCCAAGCCCATAATAAAGCAACCAAAGTTGCAGCAAAAGCGGCGTGCCGCGGATCACGGCACAAAAGGCCTGCGCCGGGCGGGCCAGATACCAGGGCCCAGCCGCCTGAGCCAACCCCAAGGGGATTGCCAGCGTCATGCCGATCACCATGGTCACGGCCAAAATCCAGATCGTGTTCCAGATGCCTTGCAGGATAAGCCATTGATATTTTGGATTGGCCAGCCAATCCCACCGCAAGGCCAGCGCCGAATAGGCCACCAGTCCGACGGCGATCGCCAGCATGACAATCCGATGAGGCTTCCAGAAGTCGCGCATCATTTCCCTCCGGTTCGGACTTGACCGCGTCGCGCCCAACGCTCGATGCGGCTGAAAATCAGGGTCGAGACGAAGGAAAGCAGCAAATACAGCACACCCGCAGCGGCAAAAAAGGTGAAAAAGGCTTTGGTGGTGCCCGCAGCTTGGCGGGTGGCTTGCGTAAGCTCGGCAAAGCCGACAACGGCCAGAAGGGCGGTGTCTTTGGTCACGATCAGCCAGAGATTTGCAAGGCCGGGAATGGCATTGGCCATCATCAGCGGCAAGGTCACGCGGCGCGCAAGCAGACTTGGCGGCATGCCCATCGCCTTGGCCGCCTCTATCTGTCCAGATGGCACAGCAAGGATAGCCCCTCGCAAAACTTCGATGGAATAGGCGCCCTGAACAATCCCCAGCACGGCAATACCAGCAGCCACGCCGGAAATCTGGATGCGCGAATAGCCCCAGCCCATCAATATCCCGTTCACAAGGTCGGTCACTGCGAAAAACAGGATCAGGATCAGCACAAGCTCCGGCACGGCGCGCACGAGAGTGGTGTAGACGGCCAAAAGATCCTTGGTGATCGGGCCGCCGTACAGTTTGCCATAGGCCCCGGACACCCCGATCAAGAGCCCAAGGCTATAGGCCCCGGCCGCAATCACCACCGAATTGCCAAGGCCGCGCAGCAAGGTTGCCCCCCAACCGGGCGGCGAATAGGCCAGAAGATCCAGCGCAGAAGCGCCAAGCGCCTCAACAATCATCATTCACCCCTAATCGCCATAAATCGAGGTGGCGAAGTACTTGGCCGTGATCGCATCATAGCTGCCATCCGCGCGAATTTTGGCGATCCCATCATTGATCTTGGCTTTCAACCCATCATCGCCCTTGCGAACACCAGCGCCCGCGCCAAGGCCAAAGATCGCTGGATCATTGAGGACAGCGCCCTTCATTTCGCAGCAGGCTGTGCCGGCCTCGGTTTCCAGAAATGTCCCAAGCGCGATGGAATCCGCCTCAACAGCATCAATCCGTCCTGCGGCAAGGTCTTGATTTGCCTCATCCTGGGTCTGATAGATCTTCACTTCGGCGGCGGTTGGGGCGAAGTATTTCTGAACATAGGCCTCATGAATGGTCGAGGATTGCACGCCGATGATCTTGCCTGCCATGCCTTCGGGCGTTGGTGCCATCTCGACGCCCTTGGCACCCACGACAACGGCAGGCGTGGCATAGTATTTGTTCGAGAAATCAATGGTCTTCATGCGTTCTTCAGTGATCGACATAGAGGCCATGATCGTATCAATCTGCCCCGAGGTCAGCGATGGAATGATGCCATCCCAAGCCTCGGGGGTTATCACGCAATCCATCGCCTCGGCTT
>CBDUEF010000152.1:0-6487 GCA_965366095.1 uncultured Cypionkella sp.
TTTTAGGATCAGGCTTGGGGCATCTGGCGGGCAAGGTAAAAGGTGTGGCGATCCCCTATGCCGATCTGCCCGGCTTTCCGCATGTGGGGGTGTCGGGGCACAATCCCCATCTGGTGATCGGAGAGCTTGAGGGCGTTCGCGTGGCGGTTTTCGGTGCGCGCGAGCATTACTACGAGAACGGCAATCCGGCGGCGATGCGGGTGGCTTTGACAGCCCTGCGCGGGCTTGGGGCCGAGGCTTTGATTGCGACCAATGCGGCGGGCTCGATGCGCGCCGATATCAAACCCGGCGATCTGATGTTGTTAAGCGATCACATCAACTTTTCGGGATTGAACCCGCTGATCGGCGAAAAGACCGATGCGCGGTTTGTGCCAATGACAACCGCGCATGACGCGAGGCTGCGGGCCGGGTTGCGGGCCAGTGCTGCTGCGGTGGGCGTGGCGCTGCCCGAGGGGGTTTACGCCTGGTATTCGGGACCGTCCTTTGAAACTCCGGCGGAAATCAAGGCGATACGGATTTTGGGTGGCGATGCGGTCGGGATGTCGACGGTGCCCGAAGTGATCCTTGCGCGGTTTTTGGGGCTAAGGGTGGCGGCGATTTCGACGATCACCAATATGGCCGCCGGGATGAGCGATGAGCAAATCAGCCATGAACATACCAAAGCGATGGCGCCTTTGGGTGCTGCAAAGCTGGAACGCGTCCTGCGCCATTTTCTACAAAGCTGGGTCTAGTGTCGCCAAGGGTTTGACAACACCAAGAAAACCGCCCATCCCTTGAACATCCGCCCCGAAAGAAAAGCCGCGCAGCATGCAGCTCTACCTTCCGATTGCCGAGGTTTCGATTGACCCTTTCCTGATCCTTGGAATGGGCGGCTTTGTCGGGTTCATGTCGGGGATGTTTGGGGTCGGCGGCGGCTTTTTGATCACGCCGCTTTTGTTCTTTATCGGCATCCCGCCCGCCGTCGCGGTGGCAACCGGGGCCAATCAGGTGGTGGCGTCGTCGGTTTCGGGGGTGCTTGCCCAGCTCAAGCGCAAGGCGGTTGATTTTCGCATGGGCTCGGTGCTGCTGGTAGGCGGCATGGCAGGCTCTGTCGTCGGGGTCTGGGTCTTTGCCTGGATGACGCGGCTTGGGCAGGTTGATCTGTTTGTCCAGCTGTCCTATGTGCTTTTCCTTGGCGCGATCGGTGCCATGATGTTTCAGGAAAGCCTGCGCGCCCTATTGCGCGCCCGCCGTCCGGGCGCGCAACAAATCCGGCGCTCGCATGTGCATACTTGGGTGCATCGGCTGCCGTTGAAGGTGAAATTCCGCGCTTCGGGGCTATACATTTCGGTGCTGCCGCCGATGGCGGTCGGGGCGCTGGTGGGGTTTTTGGCAGCGATCATGGGGGTGGGCGGCGGCTTTATCATGGTGCCGGCGATGATCTATCTTTTGGGGATGCCAACGCGGGTGGTGGTGGGCACATCACTGTTTCAGATCATCTTTGTGACGGCCTTTACCACTTTGATGCATGCGATCACCAGTCAGACGGTGGATATCATGCTGGCGGCGCTGTTGATTGTTGGCGGGGTGATCGGCGCGCAATTGGGCACGGTGTTCGGCACCAAGCTGCGCGGCGAGCAGTTGCGCATTCTGCTGGCCATCATGGTGCTTTCGGTGTCGTTCAAGATCGCGCTTGATCTGTTGTTGCAGCCCTCTGAGCTCTACACGATCACGGCGGGCACCTTACCATGATGCGCGCCTTGTTGATCGCCCTGTTTGCACTCTTGCCACTGGCCAGCCCGGCGCAAGACGATCAGTCCCTTAACGGCGAAAAGATCGTGGCCGGGCTGAGCCAGAACCGGGTGGCAATTACGGCGAATTTTGACGGGTCGGAGATCTTGATCTATGGCGCGGTCAAGCGCGATACCCCGGCCCCGGTTGGGCCGCGTTTGGAGGTGGTGATCACCATCGAGGGCCCGTCCGAGCGGCAAGTGATCCGTCGCAAGGAAAAGGTCGCCGGTATCTGGATCAATCGAGGCGCGGTGACAATCAGTGCTGCGCCGACGTTTTATGTGGTGGCCACCACCGCGCCCATGGCCGAGGTTTTGTCGGCGACCGATGATCTGCGTTACCATATTTCGATCCGCCAGGCGATCCGCGCGATTGGCACCAGTGCAGAATCCGACAATTCCTCCGATTACATTGCTGCTCTGGAACGTATCCGGCGGGCGGATGATGAATATCGGATGGCCGAAGGCTCTGTGCAATTGCTGGAGGAGACGCTGTTTCGCGCCGATGTGGTCTTGCCGTCAAATCTGATCGAGGGGCGCTACCGGGTGCGCATCTTCCTGACGCGGGGCGGCAAGGTGGTCGACAGCCATGAGCGCATTATCGCGGTGCGCAAGGCCGGGTTGGAGCGCTCGCTTTACAATTTTGCGCATGAGCAGCCCTTGGGCTATGGCATTGCCTCGCTGGTGTTGGCGCTGCTGGCGGGTTGGGGGGCTTCGGCCGGGTTCCGCTTTCTGCGGGCCTAGGCCAGTCGGGCCGCAATGCCCGACCAAGCCCGCCGCATCGTCAGCCCGCGCGCGATATTCAGCACCAGCAGCGCCGCCCAAAGCCCGTGGTTGCCAAAGCCGGGCAGCAAAATCGCTATGGCCAGCCCGTAGATGGCCACCGACAGCGCCATGGCGCGCAGCATCGCCCCTGTCATCATGGCGCCGATGAACATGCCGTCATAGATCCAGCTTGGCACCCCGATCAGGGGCGCCAGAATCAGCCAAGGCATATAGGTTTGGGCGGTGATGCGCACCTCGGCGGAGGTGGTCATCAGGGCGATGATCTGCGGGCCAGCGGCGGCAAAGGCCAAGGCCAGCAGGGCCGCCCCGGCCAGCCCTAGGTTCATGCAAATCTGGCCGGCGCGTCGGGTGTCGGTGATCGAGCGCGCGCCAACGGATTGGCCCACCAGCGCCTCGGCGGCAAAGGCAAAGCCGTCGAGCGCGAAGGCAGTGATGCTGAGAAACTGCATCAACACCTGGTTCGCGGCCAATGTGGTATCGCCAAAATGCGCGCCCAGAAACACGAAACTGGTGAAGGACAGTTGCAACAGGATGGTGCGCAGCATGATGTCGCGGCTGGCGGTGAACATTCTGCCCAGCGCCACGCGGTCACGCATTCGGGCGATGGCGGGGCGCAAGAAGGCACCGAAAGCGTCGCGCGCCAGCCAAAGGCCGAGGGCCAAGCCACCCCATTCGGCGATCAGGGTGGCAATGGCGACACCCGGCACGCCCCAATTGAGGTGGAGCACGAAATAAAAGTCGAGCGCGATGTTGATGCCGTTTTGCGCCAATTGCAGCACCAGCACCGCGCGGGTGCGTTCCAGCGCGATCAGCCAACCCGTGACGGCATAAAGCGCGATGGTGGCGGGCGCGCCCCAGATGCGGATCGCAAGGTATTGTTGGGCAAGCCTTTCCACCTCGGGTGAGGCAGGGGAGGCCGCAAAGGCCGCGTGAAACAGCACGGCTTGCGCCCCGATCAAGGCCAGCCCGGCCAGCGCCCCGATCATCAAAGCGCGCAACAAGATGGCCGAGCGTTCGGCGCAGTCGCCCGCGCCATGGGCTTGGGCGGTCAGGCCCGAGGTGGACATGCGCAAGAACCCGAAGGCCCAATAAAACGTGGACAGGATCACCGCGCCGATCCCCACCGCGCCCAAGGGGGCGGCAGCGCCAAGCTGCCCGATCACGGCGGTATCCACCGCGCCAAGCAGCGGCACGGTGGCGTTTGACAGCACAATGGGGGCGGCAATGCGCAGCACCCGGCGGTAGGTCAGCGCGGTCATTCCGCCCCGGCGGGCATCAGGAAATGGCCGGTGGCTTGGGCAAAAAGCCGCGCGCGGTTGTCTTGCCACGCCTCGACATGCACCGAGGCATAGCGGCGGCCCAAACGGTTGACGCGCGCACGGGCATAGGCATCGCGCGGCAGGCCCGAGCGCAGGTAATCCACGGTAAAGTCGATGGTTTTGGGTAGGTGCAGGGTTTGGGCCGCCTCTGGATGACCCGATTCCACCGCCTCCCATGTCAGCGCCCAAGCCAGCTCGATAATCGCTGTCACCTCAAGAAACCCGGCGGAAACGCCGCCATGCAGGGCGGGCAGCATCGGATTGCCGATCAGTTTCGGATCAAAAGGCAAAACGGCGGTCAACTCATCGCCGCGCCGGTCAAACTGGATGCCGAGAAAACCCGCATAGGGCACCCGGCCCACCAATTGCGCCAGCGCCGCCTCGCGCCGCGATTTCACCACTTGCACTGGCTCTGGGGGCGTTCGGCTCATGGCTTTGCCCCTTCGACGCTGAACGCGCCGGTGCCGGTGGCGACCGGGCGGGCGGTGTCGCTGTCATAGGCGGTGACGCGAATGAAGGCGACAGAATGGGTGACGTGGTAACACTCTGCCGCCGCCGTTATTGGCTGGCCGGGCGTGGCTGGGCGCATATAGTCAACGCGCAGATCCAGCGTTGCCGTGCTGCGCGGCCCGGCAGGGTGGCACATCACGGCGGCCCCGCTGGCGGTATCCATCAGCGCAAACACCGCCCCGCCATGCAACACCCCGGTATCAGGATCGCCGATAAGGCGCGCATCATAGGGCATCGACACGGTGGCCCGGCCCGCGTCCAGCGTCTCAAGCCGCATCCCCAAGGCCTTGGCAAAGGGCAAGGCGTCGATGAATTGGCGGGCGATGGTCAGGATATCGGGCATCGGTGGTCCTTTCGCGCCCATAATCCTTGGGATTGGCCCAAGCGCAAGGGGGCAATTCTTGCAACCCGGCGCAGTTGACCCTAGGTTGAGTGCAAGAGGGCAAGCCATGACCGACACCCGCCTCAGCTTTAAGGAAATGTGCGCCCGGTTCGAGGTGACGCCTCGGACCCTGCGGTACTATGAATACATCGAACTGCTGTCGCCCGAAAAGGACGGCAGGTCGCGGTTTTACGGCCCGCGTGAAGTGGCGCGGATGACCCTGATCCTGCGCGGCCGCCGCTTTGGCTTTAGCCTTGAGGAAATCCGGCTTTGGCTGATGGCCTATCGGCAAAAGGGCACCAAACCGCAGCTGGAATATTGGCTGCAACTGGCGGATCGGCAGTTGGCCGAGCTGGACCGCCAGCGCAGCGAATTGGACGTAACCATTGCCGATCTGCGCGCCCTGCGTGCAACTTCCGTGGCGGAAATTTCGCGCATAGAGGGCGACGAAAACGACTGACATCACGTCATGCCCGGCTCTGACGTGACGTTACAGTGACGTTAACGTCAACTTCTCTTCTATCATTGCGCGACTCCGCCCATCTATGGGGGGATCGAAACTGTTTGAAGTGACCGCCATGACCGTCCCTGTCGAGACCCTGAGCATCCGCGAGATGTGTGACGCCTTTGACGTCACGGCGCGCACCTTGCGCTTTTACGAGGCCAAGGAGCTGCTGTTCCCGATCCGTCAGGGAACGCGCCGCCTGTTCACCAAACGCGACCGCGCGCGGCTGCAACTGATCTTGCGTGGCAAACGCTTTGGCTTTTCACTGGAAGATATCCGCCAGCTTTTGGACCTGTACGAGCCCGAGGGCGGCAATCAAGCCCAGCAGAGCCGCACCTATGATCTGGCGCGCGAGCGGCTGGCCCAGATGGAGGCGCAACATGCCGAACTGGGACAGGCGATTGCCGATCTGAAGGCGCAGATGGGTGAGATTGCGACAAATCTGCCGGGCCTGCGCCGCGCTGCTGTATAAGACTTAGGGAGAAAGACATGACAACCTACACCGCCCCCGTGAAAGACATGCAATTCCTGTTGCATGATGTGTTCAAGGTGACGTCCAGCGATGTGGCCGGCTATGCCGATCTGGACGAGGGTTTTACCGCCGCCGTTCTGGAAGAAGCGGGCAAGGTGGCGTCGGATGTCTTGCACCCGCTGAACGCGGTGGGCGACCATGAGGGTTGCCAGATGGAGAACGGCGTGGTGCGCACGCCCAAGGGCTTTAAGGCCGCGTTCGAGGCAATGAAAGACGGCGGCTGGACCGCGTTGGATTGCGACCCGGCCTATGGGGGGCAAGGCCTGCCCTACCTGATGGGCACGGCGGTGGGTGAGATTTTTGTTTCCGCCAATATGGCCTTCAACATGTATCAGGGCCTGACCCACGGTGCCTATTCTGCCATCCACGCCCATGGCACCCCCGAACAGAAGACGATGTATCTGCCCAGGATGATGTCCTGCGACTGGACCGGCACCATGAACCTGACCGAACCGCATTGCGGCACCGATCTGGGCCTGATGCGGACCAAGGCCGAACCGCAGGCCGATGGCAGCTACAAGATCAGTGGTCAGAAAATCTTCATCTCGGCTGGCGATCATGATCTGGCCGAAAACATCATCCATCTGGTGTTGGCCAAGGCCCCCGGAGGTGGTGAAGGCACCAAAGGTATCAGCCTGTTCATCGTCCCGAAGTTTCTTGTCAAAGAGGATGGAAGCCTTGGCG
>CBDUEF010000153.1:0-6449 GCA_965366095.1 uncultured Cypionkella sp.
AAAGCGTGAGGCCACGGCAAAGCCCATCACCTGCGGGCCAAGATCGGCCAGCGCGGTTTCCAGCGCCGCGACATCCAGCGGTTCGGTCTCGCTGCCCGAATGGTTGTGCCCCCCCGCCAGCATCACCACCGGATCGCCCTTCAGCGCCTCGATCAACCCGCCGCGTTCCAGATCGGCGGCATCAAAGCCGATGAAGATCAGCGCCACGCGCCCGCCCTGGCCCTCGACCAGCGCATTGGTGGCAAGGGTGGTGGACAGCGACACCAGCGCCACATCGGTTGCCGCCACCCCCGATTGCGCCAGCGCGGCATCAATCGCCCGCCCGATGCCCAGCGCCAGATCGGCGCGGGTGGTCAACGATTTCGACTTGCCGATCACCTTATCGGCGGCATCATCGACGATCACCGCATCGGTATAGGTGCCGCCGGTATCAACACCCAGAAAATACGCCATACCGCTATAGTCCCTTGCCTGTTCGCTTGCAGCGATAGTCCCGTCGCGGGCCTAGGTCACGCCCAAAGGCGACCATTGCAGGCCGCTTCGCGTAATTTTGACATGCTGGATATGCCTTTGCCGGGTGAATAGTCGCATTGTGGTCTCGCGCCTGTCCAGCGCACAGGATAGGGTCTGGCGGCAAGAAAAAGGCGCGATGTGATGATGCAACCCAAACCCGTTCCGCTGTTGTCCGATCTGGTGCTGATCGGTGGCGGCCATGCGCATGCCTTGGTGGCGCGGATGTGGGGGATGGCGCCGATGGCGGGGGTGCGGCTGACGTTGATCAACCCCGGCCCGGCAGCGCCCTATACCGGCATGTTGCCGGGCCATGTCGCCGGGCATTACACGCGCGAAGAGATCATGATCGATCTGGTCCGGCTGGCACGTTTTGCCGGGGCGCGGGTGATTTTGGACCGGGTGATCGGGATTGATCGCGCCGCGCGCCTGGTGCGGTTTCAGAACCGCCCGCCGATGTCCTATGATATCGCCTCGATCGACATCGGCATCGCCTCGGATTTGCCCGATGTGCCGGGATTTGCCGAACACGCCGCGGCGGCCAAGCCCCTGGGGGCCTATGCCGCGCGCTGGGAGGCCTTTGTGGCCCGCGCCCTGCCCTGCCCCCGCGTGGTGGTGGTGGGCGGCGGCATCGGCGGCGTGGAATTGGCGCTGGCCAGCCATGCGCGGCTGGTGGGGCTGGGCGCAAGGCCTGAGGTGGTGGTGGTGCAACGGGGCGAGACCGCGCTGCCCGGATTGGGCGCAGGGGCACGTCGCGCCTTGCTGGGTGAAATGGCGCAGGCGGGGATCAGGCTGATCCTTGGGGCCGAACCTCTGCGCATCGCCCCCGATCAGGTGGGTTTGACGAATGGCCAAACCCTGCCCGCCGATTTCACCTTGGCGGTGGCAGGCGCGCGGCCGCAAGGCTGGCTGGGCGACACGGGATTAGAGTTGCACGAGGGCTTTGTCGCTGTTGGCCCCAGCCTGCAAAGCAGCGATCCGGCAATTTTCGCCGTGGGCGATTGTGCGCATCTTGCCTTTGCGCCGCGCCCCAAGGCCGGGGTTTTCGCGGTGCGCGCGGCCCCGGTTCTTTACGCCAACCTGCGCGCGGCCCTGTCGGGTGGCGCACTGCAGCGCTTCAAGCCGCAAAGCGATTACCTCAAGCTGATCTCCACCGGCAGGCGCGCGGCGGTGGCCGACAAATGGGGTCTGCCCCTGCATGGCGCCTGGCTTTGGCGGCTGAAAGACCGGATTGACCGCAAATTCATGGCGAAATTCGAGGTCTATCCGGTGATGCCCGCCCCTGCCCTGCCCCATCCCGCCCCGCCGGGATTGGCCGAGGCGATGGCGGCAAAACCGATGTGCGGCGGTTGCGGCGCGAAACTGGCGGCCAGCGATCTGGGTGCTGCATTGGCGCAATTGCCCGCCCCGCGCCGCGCCGATGTGCTGTCTGGCCCCGGCGACGATGCCGCCGTGCTGAGGCATGGCGAGGCAGTGCAGGTGATCTCCACCGACCATCTGCGCAGCTTTTGGCCGGATGCACGCCTTATGGCACGGATTGCCGCGTTGCATGCCTTGGGCGATGTCTGGGCGATGGGGGCAAGCGCACAAGTGGCGCTGGCGCAAGTGACTTTGCCCGCCCTTGGCCCCCGTCAATCGCGCGAGATGCTGGATGAGATCATGCAGGCGGCGGCTGAGGTGTTCACCGCAGCCGGGGCGGATGTGGTGGGCGGGCATACCTCGGTGGGGGCCGAGTTGACCATCGGCTTTACGGTCACGGGGCTGGCCAGCCGCGCGATTGCAAAAGGCGGGGCATGCCTGGGCGATGCGCTGATCCTGACCAAACCCATCGGCAGCGGCACGGTGATGGCGGCGGAAATGGCCAATCGGTATCTTCCGGGGATGATCTTGGGCGAGGCCGTGGCCGCAGCGCTGGCACAGATGGCGCGCCCGAATGGTGCGGCGGCAGCAATCCTGGCCCCGGTTGCCCATGCGATGACGGATGTGACCGGCTTTGGTCTGGCCGGGCATCTGCTGGAAATGCTGGAGGCTTCGGGGGTGGCTGCAACCCTGTCTGATGTGCCCCTGATGGAGGGCGCGCGGGCGCTGGCCGAGGCGGGTGAGGCGTCAAGCCTTGCGCCCTCGAACCGCGCGGCAACCTTGGGGCGGGTGATCTGTGCCAATGATCCGGCGCTCATGGCGCTGCTGCATGATCCGCAAACCGGAGGCGGCTTGTTGGCAGCGGTGCCCGCAGATCAGGCGGTGGCGGTGTTGGCGGCGCTATTGGCGCAGGGCGAGACGGCGGCGATCATTGGCCGGGTTGTGGCGGGCAGGCCGGGGATTACAGCGCAGTAACGGGCAGGTCGGGCCACTTGCTCGCGGTGGAATTTGAGTATTTGGACAAAGTGCAAATCAGGGCAGCGTTTGCACTTGATTTGCGACCCGGTCGGCGAGGTTTTCCAGATCGGCAGGCATCAAGCCTTCGGTGGGCAGATCGGTGCCGCCGCCCTCGACCCGTTCGCGATGCTTTTCGTAGCGCGGATCGTAGTGGTGTTCCATCAGCCCCGAGGCAAGCGTGGCGAAATCGCGCGCCTCGGTCAGCGCCAGCCACTCTTCGATCCGTTCCACCGGATGCTGCGGGCGCAATTGGTTGATCACCCCGGTCAGGCGCGGGATATCGGCGATCATATCGGCATAGGCGCGGGTCAGGTATTGGGCCCGCGCGGCGCGCGGGGCGGCGATGGTCAGGCGCGGGGCGGCGCGCATCGCCTTCCAGATCTCGGGCGGCAGGCGACACTCGCCCACCTTGGAGCTTTCGGCCTCGATCACCACCGGGCGGGTCGGGTCGAGCCGGGAGATCGCCATGGCAAGCGCGCTATCAAAGGCCTTTTGCGACGGCTGCGCGCCCATTGCGCCAAAGAGCGAGCCGCGATGATTGGCCAGACCTTCGAGATCAATCACCTGCACACCCCGCGCGGGCAACAGGTTCAGCACTCCGGTTTTCGCCGATCCGGTATTGCCCGCCAAAATCACCACCGGGGCGGGAAACGGCGTGTCATACAGCGCCTTGACCACCAACGCGCGCCAGGCCTTGTAGCCGCCCGCGATGGTTTCCACCCGCCAGCCGACCTGTGCGAGGATCGTCGCAAACGATCCCGACCGCTGCCCGCCACGCCAGCAATAAACCAACGGCCGCCAGCCGCCGGGCTTGTCCGCCAGTGGCCCCAGAAGATGGCGCGAGACATTGGCCGCGACCAGTGCCGCGCCGATCTTGCGGGCCGAAAACGGGTTGACCTGCTTGTAGATGGTGCCGATCTCGGCGCGCTCGGCGTCATCCAGAACCGGCAGGCTGATGGCTCCGGGCAGGTGATCTTCGGCATATTCAGCGGGCGCGCGGGCGTCGATGATGTTATCAAAGCCATGCGCGGCAAGATCGGTGAGCGAGGTGAGGGTGATGGCCATGGCGGTTCCATAGCGCAAAGCCGGGGCGGCGGAAAGATGCCGTTGTCGTCGCGCACCCTCGCCCGCCGGGGCGGTCTGCGCCAGAGTGGCGCGATGAAAGCCCTTGTCCTGATCCTGTTTACCTGCCCCGCTTTTGCCGGCGAGCCTGCCCAGTTGATCACCGCCGCGCGGGATCAGGTCGGGGTGACGGTGATCTATGATCCGGCCTATGTGTCGCTGACCTTTCCGGGCGGCGATATCGACCCGTCGCGCGGGGTTTGCACCGATGTGGTGATCCGCGCCTTGCGGGCCACTTGGGGGATTGACCTGCAAGCGGCGATAAACCGCGATATGAAGCGGGCGTTTTCAGCCTATCCGAACATCTGGGGGATGAAGACCCCCGACCGCAATATTGATCATCGCCGGGTGGCGAACCTGCAAAGGCTGTTTGCCCGTGCCGGGGCTGATCTGGCGGTAACGTCTGAGCCTGCCGACTACCGGCCCGGCGATGTGGTCAGTTGGATGCTGCCGGGCAATCTGCCACACATCGGGATACTGTCCGACCGGCTGGCTGCAGATGGGCACCCATTGGTGCTGCACAACATCGGGCGCGGGGCGCAGGAAGAGGATATGCTGTTTGCGGCCCCGATCACCGGGCATTGCCGGCTGACCCAAGCCGCGCAGGACTGGCTTTTGGCGGTGGCGAAACCCTAAAGCCCTGCTGCAATCGCCCGCAGCATCGCGATATTGCCGTCATAAACCCCCGGCTCCTCAAAACCCCGATCCGCCGAATTCACCGCGATCACCACGCCAAGCCCGGGATTGATATAGATATACTGACCGTAAATCCCTTGCGCCATCACCTCGCCAGGTGCGGCATTGGGCGGGATCCACCATTGAAAGCCGTAGGCCGAGCCATCCTTGGCCTGCGGGCTGGTCGAGGCGGCGATCCAGTCGGCCGGCACCACCTGTTTGCCCTGCCATTCACCCTTTTGCAGCACCATCTGACCAAAACGCGCGTAATCGCGGGTGGTCAGGTTGAGGCCGCCCAAGACAAAAGCCACGCCCAAACCGTCGGTGATGTAATAGGGCGCGGCCTCAAACCCCAAGGGGCCGATCAGCTTGGTTTCCATCAATTCGGGGATGGATTTGCCCGTCGCGCCCCGGATCACCATGCCGATCACATGGGTGTCTATCGAGACATAATGCCAATGGCTGCCCGGCGCGGTATCACGGGTTTTCAACCCAGCGGCAAAGCCATCCATCGAGCCACCCAGCGCCAGCACCCGACCCATCTTGTTGATGTCGCTCCAGAAATCGAGATAATCCTCGTTAAAGGCCACGCCCGACGACATCGTCAGCACATCGCGGATGGTCGCGCCATCATAGGCCGATCCGGCCAGCGCGGGGGCGTATTTCGTCACCTGATCATCCAGCGAGCCTATCGCGCCCTCGGCCTCGATGATCCCGAACAGCGCGGCCAGAAAGCTTTTCGCAACCGACCAAGAAATCCGTTTGTCCTCCGCGCCCGTGCCTAGAAAATACTGCTCCTGCACCACCTGCCCGCCCTTGAGTGACACAATCGCGGTCACCGAGCGCGCCTTGATCCAGTCTTGGGCGGCAGGGGTCAGCGGCACCGGGGTGCCTGCTGGCAAGGGCGAAACCGCACTATCGCCGCGCGACAACTCGCGGTGCAGGAACAACTGATCCATATGGCTGAAATTCTGCACGATCTTTTCGGGGGCAAACAGGCTGTTCACCGCCAGAAGCCGGGTGATCTCCTGCCGCTTCCACACCGCAGCGACGGCGAGGATCAGCACGAGCAGGGCTAGGAATTTCAATATCCGGCGCATGGCGGTCTCCGATGTTTTGGGCATCGGATCACGCGGCGGGGCTTTGCGTCAAGCCATGGCGCCGGGCTGTGACGCCAAAGAAGGCTAACGAAACCGATCCATCAGTTTTTGCAGCGGGGAAGGCTCTGGTTTGGCAGGCGCTGGCGGTGCCTCCTTCGCCGGCTTCTCAACCTTGGTCGATGACCGGGGCGGCACCACACGCAGCGCCACCGCGTTCATGAACCGCGCGCCGTCGCCCTCGGCCAGCGCCACCGCGCCATCGGAAATACCGCGCAACAGATCATCAAGCCAGTTCTGGTCCGCCTTGGCGAAATCATGCAGCACATATCCCGCCACTGCATCCTTATGCCCCGGATGCCCGATCCCCAGCCGCACCCGCCCGTAAGCCTCACCGATATGGGCGTGGATCGAGCGCAAACCGTTGTGCCCGGCATGGCCGCCGCCTTGTTTGACGCGGACCTTGCCGGGGGCCAGATCAAGCTCGTCATGCAGCACGGTGATCTCGGCAGGGGTCAGCTTGTAAAACCGCATGGCCTCGCCCACCGATTGCCCCGACAGGTTCATGAAGGTTTCGGGCTTCAAAAGCACCACCTTCTCGGCCCCCAGTTTGCCCTCACACAGCATCCCCTGAAAGCCACGCTTCCACGGGGCAAAGCCATGGTCAGC
>CBDUEF010000154.1:0-6449 GCA_965366095.1 uncultured Cypionkella sp.
GGGCGGCCCAGTGGAAGATTGGGTCAAACTGATCAATGCCCTCGGGGTGCTGGATGAAAAAACCCGCGCAAACGCCGCCCTCGCCGCCGCGCGCAAGGCCTATGCCGGGCAAGACGCCGCCTTGTCGCAGATCGAGGCCGCTGGGGCCGGTATCGCACCATGATCTATGACGACATCACCCAATTCGCAGCAGACTTGCCGCCCAATCAGGCCATCGCCGGTCTTGATTTCGGCGAGAAAACCATCGGCATTGCAATTTCCGACCTGCGCCGACAGATCGCCAGCCCCTCCACCGTTATCCGCCGGGTGAAATTCACCCTTGATGCCGTAGCCCTCTTCAAGATCGTCGATGCGCGTGGCATCAGCGGGCTGGTGCTGGGTTTGCCGCTCAATATGGACGGCTCGGAGGGGCCGCGCGTTCAGGCCACACGGGCCTTTGCCCGCAATCTGATCGGGTTGCGCGACCTTGCAATCTGTTTTTGGGACGAGCGCCTGTCCACGGTCGCCGCCGAACGCGTGTTGCTGGAGGCGGATACGTCTCGAAAACGTCGCAAAGAAGTGATTGATCAAGTCGCGGCCGGGTATATCTTGCAAGGAGCATTGGACAGGATGGCATATATTGCCTGACCCAAATCTTGAGGCCGAGATGAAAGACGAAGTCTGGACCCGCAATGAAGTGCAATCGCCTTGCGTGAAGCTTTGCTCGATTCATCCGCAGGAACGCATCTGTGTCGGCTGTAACCGCAGCATCGAAGAAATCAGCACTTGGTCACGGATGAGCGATGCGGAGCGCGCCGATATCATGGCAGAACTGCCCAGCCGCACCGCCCGCCTGCGCCAACGCCGGGGGGGCCGCAAAGCCCGGCTTGAGGGCTGATCCAACCGAAGCGACTGGGGGTTTCACACCCCCACGCGGCCTTTGGCCGCTTCCCCCGTGGGATATTTTCAGACAGATGAAAAGGTTTTAGTAAAATTGGCTTGATTGCTGGCTTTGCTCAAATTGTGCTTATTATCGTGTCAGTCATTCAGGAGCCATTCGGCAACCGAAGGCAAAAGGGGGCGGAAATACGCAATCGAGCGTGGCGCATCGCCGTTGATCCAAGGCGCAACGCCATGGATCAACAATCGGTGCAGCAGCACAGCTTCGCCCGGCAAGGCCACCACTTCAATCCGGCGGCAGCTGGAAAAGACCGCGGCGCGCGCCGCCGTATAGGCGGCGGTTATGTCAATATCGCCCCAGGTTTCGGGGGGACTTGAGCGCAAAGTGGCAAGGAGCGCAGCGCGCATTATGTCATGGCTCCCTTCCCAGACCACCAGCGGCGACGCCTGAGCGCCGCAGCCCGCCAGCGGCAGGCCCAAAATGAACGCATGCGGCTCTTTCACCATTCGAAGCCGCCCAGGGCCGATTGGCAAAAGCCCGTCGAGGTGAGCGGCGTCGCGGTTGCGCCTGAAGCCAAAGGCGGCGGCACTTTCCTCGGGCGAGGGTTGGGGATAGCCCGGATAGATCACCGAAATCTGCGCCGGATGCAGCGCGCAAGGCGCAAGGCGCAACAGATCCCAAGGCAAAGCCACGCCCCCAATCGCCCCGGCGTCATCATTGGGCAATAGATCAAGCCCCACCGCCCAGGTTCCCCCACAGCGCAGCGGCTCGGTACTGGCCGAAAGAGCGGCAATGGCCAAAGGCAAGGCCGCCGCCGACCACTCCGACAAGGCCGGGTCAGGCCCGACGCGGCGCCAACCCGGGCCTACCATCCGGCAACTTTTCGCAGCATGTTCAAAGCGACCAGCATGATGAACACCGCAAAGGCGCGTTTGAGGGGCTTGGGATTCATCGCATGTGCCAACTGCACGCCCAAGGGCGTTGTGATGACGGTCATGGCGATCACCACCAGAAAGGCCGGGCCATTCACCGCTCCAAGACTGAAGGGCGGCGCATCAGGCACCCTAAGCCATAGGAACCCCAGGACGGAGGGCACAGCAATCAGCATCCCGAACCCTGCGGCCGTGGCGACAGCCCGGTGGATCGGCACCCCGTATAATGTCATCAGCGGCACGCCAAAAGTGCCCCCTCCGATCCCCATCATCGCCGAGAAAAACCCCAGAACTGTCGCATAGACGCCGCGCAACGGCTGCCCTGGAACTTCGGCTCCCAATCGCCACTCGGTGCGCCCGAACGACAAATACAGCCCCGCAATCAGCTCCAGCACAGCAAACACCACCTGCAAGCCCACCGATTTCAACTGCGCCGCAACCAGCACGCCCGCCACCGCACCCGCGACAATGAAGGGCGCCCAGGATCGCAACAGCGCCCAATCCACCGCCCCCTTGCGGCTATGCGCCATAACCGAACGCAGCGAGGTCACGATGATGGTGGCCAGCGAGGTTGCCACGCAAACCTGCATCAGCTGCGGCCCGGCATAGCCCAGATGCTCGAAAGCGTAAAAGAACGCAGGCACCAAAACGATGCCCCCCCCCACGCCCAAAAGCCCCGCGATCACCCCGGCAAAGGCTCCGATAGCCAGCAAAAGAGCCAGCATCGGCAAAAGGCTGACAAGGTCGGGCATGGCGAACTCCTGAAGCTTTGCCCAGACCTAACGCGCCGGTGGCCACATGACCAGACCCACTCTTGCCAGCCTGCGCGCCAATGGTTAGTTTCACATAGATCTTAACCGGGACGGTTCATGCCAAAATCCATTCTGCGCCCTGCCCTCATTTTGGGGCTCATGTCCTGTATCGGGCCTTTTGCGATTGATATGTATCTGCCTGCGATGCCCGACATCGGGGTGCATCTGGGGGCTTCGGTTCAGGCCATGCAAGGCACGATCACCGCCTATTTCCTCGCCTTTGGCCTTGGCCAGTTGCTTTACGGCCCCTGGGCCGATCAGGCCGGGCGCAAACCGCCGCTTTATGCGGGGATCGTGGTGTTCTGCATCGGGGCTGCGATTTGCGCCTGGGCCCCCACGGTTGGGGCGCTGACACTTGGACGCGCCGTGCAGGGCTTTGGTGGGGCGGCGCTGATGGTGGTGCCGCGCGCGATCATCCGCGACGGCTTTACCGGCAATGAGGCCACGCGGTTGATGGCCGCGATCATGCTGGTGTTTTCGGTCTCTCCGATGCTGGCGCCTTTGGCGGGGTCCGGGTTGTTGCTCATCTCGACCTGGCGGATGATCTTTGGCGTCTTGCTGATTGCCGCCCTTCTCAGCCTGTTGCTGTTGCGCTTTGCCCAAGAGGAAACCCTGCCAGCGGCGCAGCGGCAGCGCTTTCACCTTGGGCAAACCTTTGTCGCAGCAGGCACGTTGATGCGCGACCGAGGCTTTGTCACACTGACCTTCCTTGGTGCCTTTGGCATGGGCAGTTTTTTCGTCTTTCTTGCCGCCGCTTCATTTGTCTATACAAATACCTTTGGCCTTTCCCCGACTGGGTTTTCGCTGGCCTTTGCCGCCAATGCCATCGCCTTCATCGGCGCCTCGCAATTGGCGGGGCCTTTGGGGCTTCGCTTTGGGGCGCTGCGGCTGATGCGGATCGCGACAGCCGTTTTCGCCCTCGCCACCTGCCTATTGTTCATGCTGTCGATCACCACCGGAGTGACACTGGCAGTCTGCATCATCGGCCTTGGCATCGGCAATGCCGGACTGGGAATGGTGATCCCGACGGCCATGGTGATGGCGCTGGACGATCACGGCGATATCGCGGGATTGGCCTCGTCCTTGGGCGGCACGTTGCAGATGCTGACCGGCGGCGTGATCGTGGCGCTGATGGGGCCGTTCTTTTCCAACGATCCGGCGGTGATGTTGGGGGTGATTGCGATCTGTGCGCTTGCTGCTTTGCTGCTGTCGCGGCTGACGCGCGCATCGCGTCAGGCTGCGGCGGCCTGAACCTCGGCCAAAGCCGCCTCCAGCAATTCCACGCCGGCACCGGGACGGTTAGCGCCCTCGGACAAAACCCGCCGCCAACCGCGCGCGCCCGGTCGCCCGGCAAAAGCCCCCAGCATATGCCGGGTGATCTGATGCAACCGCCCACCTTGCGACAGATGCGCCTGAATATAAGGGCGCATCGCCAGCACGGCCGCCTCCAGATCAAGCGCGGCATCACAGCCCCAAAGCGCATCCGCACCCACCAACACGGCGCCCGGGTCGTGATAGGCCGCCCGCCCGATCATCACCCCATCAAGCCCGAGGTCCAGCAAGACCCTGGCCTGATCCAACGTCGCTATGCCGCCATTGATGCAGATCGTAAGATGCGGAAATTGCACCTTCATCCGTCGCACCAAATCATAATTGAGCGGCGGAATTTCACGGTTCTGCTTGGGGCTAAGGCCCTGCAACCAGGCCTTTCTGGCATGGATGATGACGTGATCCACCCCTGCAGCGGCCACCGTGTCGATGAAGGCGGGCAGCACAACTTCGGGGTCTTGCTCATCCACCCCGATCCGGCACTTTACCGTGACCGGCACGTCCGACTCGTCCTGCATCGCCGCCACACATTCGGCCACCAGCGCGGGCCGTTCCATCAGCACCGCGCCAAAACAACCCGATTGCACCCGGTCGGACGGACATCCCACGTTCAGATTGATCTCATCATAGCCCCAAGCACGTGCAATCCGCACCGCCTTGGCCAATTCCGCCGGTTCCGACCCACCCAGTTGCAAGGCCAGCGGATGCTCTTGGTCCGAGAAATCCAACAACCGCGCCGCCTGCCCATGTACAATCGCCGCCGCCGTCACCATCTCGGTATAAAGCATCGCCCGCCGAGTCATCAGCCGATGGAAATAGCGGCAATGCCGGTCCGTCCAATCCATCATCGGCGCAACAGACAGGCGATGCGCGCCGTAAATACATTTATTTGTCGAAAAATCAGTCATATATGATGGATCTCACTGACATGTTCTGGTGTTATTTTGGCAAAGTTAGGCCGTTACATCCCCATCAGCTGCGTTCACAACACCCGGAAATTTGCCCAAGGCTCCTGAAATCGGTCCGAATATCAGCCCAGGAGGGCATCAAGAGCGCATCTTATAAAGTCGACGCGCCTGAAGGTCCATCACGACTCGTCCAGCGATGATGAACACAACGTCGCCAGTTTCCGCATCTTGCCCCTTGATTTTTCCACCTACCCACCCGTCACCCACAAGCAAAGCTGCCCCTGCTTGCCGAAGTTCTCTCGGACTTCAGCGCCGGCCACTGGCGTTTTCCTCCAGAAGTTCGATCTGAATCTGCTGCAACTCGGCCAGCCTTTCCCATTGGTGGGCCAATTGGTGATCAATCTTTTCATGCAACTGCCGAATTTCCAGCTCGGCTTTGAGGTTCACACGATAATCGTTTTCGGCGCGCAGCCGGTCTTTGGTTTCCTGTCGGCGCTGGCTCATCATGATGACCGGGGCCTGAATCGCGGCAAGGGAGGACAACACCAGGTTCAGCAAGATGAACGGATAAGGGTCGAAAGGCCTGGCGCTCAGCCCCACGACATTGAGCGTGATCCAGACCATCAGAACCACAGTAAAGGCGATGATGAAAGTCCAGCTGCCGCCAAATTCCGCAACCTTGTCGGCGGTGCGTTCGCCGAAAGTGGAGACGCGCTCGATCTCGTCCGCCGGGTTACGGGTGACGAACTGGCCTTCCTCAAGACTTTCGATCACCTGCCGTTCCAACTCGCCCAACTCTCCGCGCTCATTTTGCAGCAGTTGCTCGACATATTGCCGCCGAAATCGCACAAGGTCGGGCTTGCAGATATGCTTGCCCTCGGCCCAGCCGGGGGCTGCCTTGGCAATCAACTCTGACACCCCAGAGCGCACCGAAATCCAAGGGCGCATTTTCGACGAGGCAAGAACCTGTCCACAAATATGGCAAGCAGGCTTTGAGGGGGCGGCGAGGCGCGGCGCGATACTCATATCAGGTGGTTTCTTTCTAAGCGTTCCCCAGAACGATAAGCGAAAGGCCGGTCGATAGAAAGCCAATCCCAAGAATCGGCCTCAGAAAGGCCGGGCGAAAGGATCGCGACTATGGGCGGACCTCCCTGATGCTTCGTCGGCGGGACAGCCCTTGTGATGGTCTTTTGGCAGCTGTCCCGTTCCCGGCCCTTGGTTGAAATACTTAAGTGCCGGGTTCATGGACCGACCGGCTGGAAGCAACTCAATAGCTTGCTTGCATCGCAAATGCGGCCAAACCAGTGAAAATCTTGCAAGACCAAGACAATCCCCATTCCTGGCGCGCGCAGTCAGCGGCACCGAGGCAAGATGAACTCAATGCAAGTTCCACAAAATCCTTGTTTCAGATTGCCGTGGGAAAAGCCGGTCATCCGGGGACGGTCCGTCGAGCGCAACGATCAAGAGGTCTGTCGCCGGGGCTGAAGATCAACGGCTTGCCCAACAGCCAGCAGATAAGGACAAAGCATATCCGTATTTCCCTGCTTTCCACGGCTCGTCTTTCTACAATATCCGCAAGCGGTGGCAC
>CBDUEF010000155.1:0-6446 GCA_965366095.1 uncultured Cypionkella sp.
TTATCGAGAACATTTTACGCGATATGGATGGGCCTGAACTGGCCAAATCCGAAGCGAAAAAGCCCGACCAGGTTTTACCATCTTCCGTGCGGACAGAGCCTAAATCCCAGGGGGCCGAGACCCCAGGACCTTCCGAAAAGACTGTCTTGCCCGCTGATGCTTTGGCGCAGCCCGCTCTTGCCAAGGAGCCGATAACCAAAAGCATTCCATTGGTGCGCAAGGCCATGAATACGATCGACCCTGACGGCGAATGGTATTCGCTGGGTCAGCTTGGCCAGTTCATTCAACGCGAGAATACTGACTTCGACCCGCGCACCTACGGCTGCTCGAAATTGTCTGATCTGCTCAAGCGCAGCGGCGGGTTTGAGATTAGACAGGGTGCAGGCAACCACCTTGAAGTGCGCCGCAAAGGGTGAAATCTTGTTGCCGCCTTTGAGGCCGCCGCTGCACAGCAGGACCGAAAGCTGCTGCATCGCAGGCTGAAGAGCGGCTTCCCTGTCTTGATTGGCGCGAAGAAGACCGTCCCGAGCCGGTCTTCCCTTGCCTGCCACAGGTCAAGGGGCCCCCCGTCTCCTCTTGCTCACCTCGTTGGAACATCGCAATCTGGCGGCTCAAAGCAGGAGACTTTTATGAACGGTGCCGAAACACTTGTCAAAACCATGCTGGCCTCGGGTGTTGATGTCTGCTTCGCCAATCCCGGCACCTCCGAGATGCACTTTGTGGCCGCCCTTGATGCCCACCCAGAAATGCGCTGCATCCTGTGCCTGTTTGAGGGCGGTGCGTCGGGAGCTGCGGATGGCTACTACCGGATGTCGGGCAAGGTTGCGGCAACCCTGCTGCATCTTGCCCCCGGTTTCGGTAACGCCTTTGCCAACTTGCATAACGCCCGCAAGGCCCAGGCGGGTGTGCTGAACATTATGGGAGAGCATGCGAGCCACCATTTGCGCTACGAGTCCCCGCTCAAGGGTGACACCGACGCGATCAGCCGCACGGTTTCTCATTGGACCCGCACCTCGACCGTTGCCAGTTCGGTCGCTCGTGACGGCGCCGAGGCAATCCGCGCCGTGCGGGGCAAGAACGGCCAGATTGCCACGCTGATCCTGCCCGCCAACACCGCTTGGGAGGAGGCCACCAGCCCCGAAACTGCCGCCGATCCCACCCCAACGCACCGCCCGACCGAGGCCCAGCTTTATGCTGCCGCGGCGGCCCTGCGCAAACCCGGCGCCGGCCTGTTGGTCGATGACGCGGCCCTGCACGGCCCCTTGGGCGCGCTGGCCCTGCGCATTGCCAAAGCCACCGGCTGCCGTCTGCTTGCCCCTTGCCTTGCTGCCCGGATCCGCCGGGGCGCCGGGGCGATCCCGTTTGAACGCCTTGCCTATGTCGTCGAAGAAAACGTGGCCGTTCTGGCGGGCCTGACGCATCTGGTGCTGTGTGGCACGCAAGAACCCACCAGCTTTTTCGCCTATCCCAATAAACCTAGCCTGCCCGCGCCGCCCGATTGTCAGATCATGCCGCTGGCTTCGGTTGATATGGATTACGGCTATGCCCTGAATTGGCTTGCAAATACGTTGGCCGCAGACACGCCACTTGCGGCCGATGATTTCGTTCCGACGAATAGCCCCAATGTCGCAACAGGGGCGATAACTCTGGAAAAACTGGGCCAATCCTTTGCCGCCCTTTTGCCGCCCGAAGCAATTGTCGTCGATGAGGCGATCACCTCATCCCGGTTCTTCGCCGGTCCAACCCTTACGGCCGCACCGCATGATTGGCTGGCCGTGACAGGGGGGGCCATCGGCTATGGTTTGCCCGCCGCCGTGGGGGCCGCCATTGCCTGCCCAGATCGCAAGGTCGTAGTTCTGGAGGGGGACGGGTCGGGCATGTACACGCTGCAGTCTTTGTGGACGATGGCGCGTGAGGGGCTGGATGTCGTTGCGGTGATCCTGTCGAACCGCGGCTATCAGATCCTGCGCGGAGAGTTGGCGAATGTCGGCGTGTCCTCTGTGGGACGCAACGCGGTGCGGATGTTTGACATCGTAGAACCCTCGCTTGATTGGGTTGCGCTTGCCAAGGGACATGGGGTCGAGGGGATTCGCGTGACCGATATGGACCAGTTCAACCGTGCTTTCGCTGGGGCGTTGTCACGCAAAGGACCACTTCTGATTGAGGTGATATGTCCGTGATCTCGTCCTGATTGTTTCCGTCGGCGCAACAGCGCTTATCTTCACAAAACTTGACGCCAGATGGAATTTTCTGCGTGACCGGCTGTGCGGCCTCTGTAACTAAGGCTTACGTTTGACAGGCCTTTTACGTGGACGAGATTTCCGAGTTTGCCATCAACTACCTGCTTTCAGGCACCGGCACTGCGCGCAGCCTGCCCTTGGCATTGGCGCAACGCGAGCCTGACCGACCGGCCTTGCGTATGATTTATGTGATGTCGATTACAGCGTCGGGGATCGAATCCCTGTTTGAAAGTGCTGAAATGACGTCGCTTGCTACAGAGGTTTGGCGAATGGCTGCGTTGATTGGGGTTGATCTGCACATGATGCAGACCCAAGGGGCGCAAGCGGCCACTTGCGCCGGTCTTTTGCAGTACTGGCATTCAAGCGACGGGTTTTTTCTGTCTGCCTAAGGCTCGGCCCACATCCGCAGCAGGTTCGAGCGGGTCTTGGCCAAGCGGTCAAACAGCGCCGATTTTCCTTCGGCGGCATGAACTGCCTCGACCGACTGATCCAGATCGAACAGGATTTCCCTTTGCTCGGGATTGCGGATCAAACTTTGCACCCAGCCAACCACTGCCAGCCGCTCGCCTCGTGTCACCTCTTCCACGCGGTGCAGGGTGGTTGACGGATAGACGATCATATCGCCGGGGTTCAGCTTGATTGCCCGCGCCTCAAAATGATCCTCGATGATCAGCGCGCCCCCGTCGTAGCTGTCGGGTTCAGCCAGAAATAGCGTGAAGGAAAGATCGGTGCGCAGCCCCTGCATCAAGGCATCATCGACATGAAGCCCATAGGTCTGCCCTTGCCGATAGCGTGACAGGATTAACCGGGTCAGCGCTTTGGGTCTGGCAGCCGACCGAAACACTGCATTGCCCGCAAGTGCCAACTCCACTTTGGCCAGCACCGCATCCAGTGCCGGAGCGGAGATTGCCTGATCATTCGCCTTGACCGCCGCAGCAAAGCGCCCAGCGGTCTTGCGCCCGTCATCAAACTGCAAATCGCTTGCCGCTTCTCGCAGCACCTGTGCTTCAACAGGTGTGATCAGGCCCTCAATAACCAGCAGCATGACCTAGCGCACCGATGAGGCGATAAGTTCCACCCGCGCCGCCAAAGCGAGCAAAATAGCTGGATCGCGCGCCTCGGCTTCGGGTTTGGTGATATCACCATAGGCCTCATCCGCGCCTTTCAGCGTTTCCAGAATGCGGGCCGCGGCCTTTTCCGTCACCGCTTCTTTTTGCAAACTTTCCGCCAAAGCTCGCGCCACCTGCAAGAAGGCATAGGACTCGTGATAGGCCATTATATCACTGACCTTACCGTCCTCGATACTGCCTGCATATTCGCTTGCCGCAGCCTTGACCAAACGCGCCAAAGCTTCGGTGCGGATCGCCAAATTAGCGGCCTCAGGGCGCTGTGCGGCCGCCACAGCCGCTGCGACAGCCGCCAGCGCCGTCTCAACTTCTGGCAGGGGCGCCTTGGCCTCAAGCGCTGCCGAAAACGCCTGCATAGCCGGAGTGATATCGGCAACGCCATGGGCGGACGTGCTTGCGCGCACGGCGTCCATCATCTCGGCTTCGGGGTGATAGGACAGCCCTACAGCCGCATCGACTTGCCCATTTCTGTAAAGTTGGGCCGCCGCCACCAAATGCCCCTCGACGATCGACAATTGCGCGAGATACGCCACTTCGTCACTGGCCCCAGCAACAGCGCCCGCTTCGCCGCCTTCGCCACCTTCGGATTGAACCGTCCAAATTTGCGCTTTTTGATCAGGCGAAGGGATGGTTACGTGGAGCGGGGTGACCTGTGCCGCTATTGGCGTAACCGCGAGCCCCACCGCGCCAGCCAAGGCAAGGCTCCGCCATTTGCGCGGGGTTGTGGGGCGAGGAGGAAGGTGGGTCATTGAAGAGCCTTTTGTTGAGCGTTTGAGTCGGTCTATTGGGCGCAGGGATCCCTGTCAAGATTAACCAAGTATTTTACTATGTAATTCATTCTAGCGCCTCTACCTTTAACCAAACCCCGCCTTCGGGTCGCAAGGTCAGGATCATCACCGGCTTTGGATCCTTGCCCGCAATCGCTGTAAACCGGAATCGTGCCAGCAGTGACGCCAAAATGATCACCGCCTCCTGCAACGCAAAAGAGGCACCGATGCAAATTCTGGGTCCATCGCCAAAGGGTAGATAGGCGAACCTGTCAATCACCTTGGGATCGGAAAAGCGATCAGGATCAAAACTATCGGGGTCGCGCCACAAGCCGTGATGTCGATGCAAGGCGTAAATCGGCAATACGACGGTGTCCCCCGGCAGAATCTTGCGGCCACATAACTCATCCTCGCAGATGGCAGTGCGCGCGAGAAACGCCGCCGGGGGATAAAGCCGCAAAGCCTCATCCAAGATCCGCCGAATAAGTGGCAACTGCGCAAGATCCGCCGCCGTCGCCACCCGGTTGCCCAGCACCGCCCTAGTTTCGGCTTGTGCCTCGGCTTGAACCTTTGGGTCAAATGCGCACAGATAAAGCGCCCAACTTAATGTCAGCGCGGTGGTCTCATGGCCGGCAACGATGAATGTCAAAAGGTTGTCACGCAATTCTGCGGTCGTCATCTGGCGCGCGCTGGCCGGGTCTTTGGCTGCCAAAAGCAGATCAAGCAAATCGGGAATTTGCTTCGGGCCCTCCCTGCGCCTTGTGGTGATGGCGCTATCAGCCAGAGCTTTCATTTCCCCCATCCCCGACGATCCAAATACCCGGTGCGGTCGCGGAATCCAGCCCGGCACTCCCAATATATCCAACAGTGACACCCGCGCGGTGTGCCCGATATAGGTTTCAATCGCGCGATGCACCGCATCACGGTCAAACCCGCCGCCGTCAGAAAACGTCACCTCGGAAATTACTTCGAATGTTGCTGTGACCATTTCCGCAAAGAGATCAACCCCGCGCCCAGTCACCGCCGACAAACGCGCTACAGAAGCCTCTGCAGCCGCCGACATGATCGGCGAAAGGGCCGCAATATTGCGATGGCTAAAAACAGGGGCAGCCGCCCGACGTTGCCAGAGCCAGTTCTCGCCCTCCGCAACAAACAGACTTTCCCCGATGGCGGGTCCAAGGATCAATTTGGTGACAAGTGATTTGGGGTAGTTTGCCAGATTGTCTCGCAATATCCGTTTTAGCGCCCCCGGATCCATGACCATATGCCAACGTTTTCCCGTTTTTCCCGACAGGATGGGTGCATGCGTGGCAATCTCGGGAATAAGCTCTAAAATGTTGCGCTTTCCTGCCTTGAAAGACCCCAGAATACCCAACGGAGCGGTGTGCAATGGCACACGAACTGGCTGCTTTTCAGGCGTAGCGCGCATGATTGGCTCCATGACAATCTCAAGATATAGCTGCTTTCCAAGTTTTGACCAAGGCCCCGCTGTTGCGCCGGGTGCTCCACATGGCTATTCCAATACCTTGACGCCCCGCAGGGCCCGAGGAGAATCGAAATGATGCCACGCCGCCACCTTCTGGCCATCGGGATTTGCCTGTCCCTGGTCGCTGCCTGCCAAAAGAATGATCTGACGGAACCCCCGGCACCTTTGGGCAATTTCGCTTTGGGCTTGAATATAGCCGTTGCTGACAAGGTGGAAAAAGTTCCCATCTCGCGTGATACCACCCCCGAGGCCTGGGAGGCTTCTGTCAAAAAGGCGGTGGCAGACCGTTTTGGCCGATACAATGGCGACAAGCTCTACAATATTGGCATTTCCATCGATGGCTATGCCTTGGCGCCTCCAGGAATCCCCTTGGTTTTGAAACCCAAATCCATTCTGGTCATCACCGCCAACATCTGGGACGATGCGGCGCAGAAAAAGCTGAATCCAGAAGGTAAGCAGTTGACAATATTCGAAAAACTGTCTCCTGAAACCTTCATCGGCTCTGGCATCACCCAGTCCAAGGCCAAACAGATGGAAATCCTTTCCTATAACGCCGCCAAAAAAGTTGAGCTGTGGCTGCTGGAAAATCCTGAATGGTTTGGTCTGCCGCCCAAAAAGCTGCCGACCCCCGCCGACGCACCCAGCACGCCGGGTAAGCCAAAACCACCAGTTCCGGCACCGGTCGCGGCCAACTGAGGCTTGATTTTCCAGCGTTCAGACCTTAAGTCGCTGCCCGAGTCGACCGAACCCTTATCGGTCTCGGAATCCAAGGGAGGCCATCATGGCAAAGGCAAAGTTTGAACGGAATAAACCGCACGTCAACATC
>CBDUEF010000156.1:0-6391 GCA_965366095.1 uncultured Cypionkella sp.
TAGGTGAAGAACACGATCATCGACACGAAAAACAGCAGATACAGCGGCTGCCCCGGCCCGAAATAGGCCAAAAGGGTAGACATGACCGGGCCGGTTTTCGAACCCGAAAAGGTGGAAATCGTCACCGGCAGCAACAGCAGCGACGACGCAAAGATCGCGGGGATAACGCCGGCGGGGTTTACCTTGATCGGCAGATGCGAGGACTGGCCATCATAAACCTTCATGCCAACCTGACGACGTGGATACTGGATATGGATTTTGCGCAAGGCGCGCTCCATGAAAACCACCAGCGCGATCACCAGAATAACCATCACGATCACCCCAAGGATCACCGGCGTGCTGATGGCGCCAGAGCGGCCTTGACTGAAGAATTTCGCCAAAGCGGCGGGGATTTCGGCGATAATGCCGACAAAGATGATCAGCGAGGTGCCGTTGCCGATGCCGCGGGCGGTGATTTGCTCGCCCAGCCACATCAAAAACATGGTGCCGCCGACCAAAGTGACGACGCAGGAAATGGCAAAGAACATCCCCGGCGTATGGGCCAGGCCGCCTGCCTGAATCGACGCAGCAATGCCCCAGGCCTGAAAGGTGGCCAATGCGACGGTGCCGTAGCGCGTCCACTGGTTCATCTTTTTGCGGCCCTGCTCGCCCTCTTTCTTCAACTGCTCCAGCGCCGGAACCATTGATCCCAACAGCTGCACAATGATCGAGGCCGAGATATAGGGCATGATGCCGAGGGCGAAGATGCCCATCCGCTTGATCGCGCCGCCGGTGAACATCGCCAGCATGCCGCCAATGCCTGCGCCCGCATTGTCCATGAAGTTGCGCAGCGCTGTGCCATCAATCCCCGGAACCGGCACATAGGTGCCCAGCCGGTAGATGATCAGCAAACCGATGGTAAAGAAGATGCGGTTGCGAAGGTCTGTCGCCTTGCCGAGCGTGCCCCAGCTGAGGTTCGCCGCCATTTGCTCTGCAGCAGATGCCATAGTGATCTCTTTCATGGACAGCGCCGCCGAACCGTTTTCCGGTTGGCGGCGCGGGAAAACTTTACCCCATGTAAGCGGTCTGTCGACCGCTCACAATCCCTATTACGCCTTGCGGACTGCCTTGACAAAGGCTGGCAGAGCAGCGGCAACCGTCAACGTGCCCCCAGCGGCGGCCACAGCCTCGACAGCGGCAGCCGAAGCGCCGGTGACATTGAGGGTGACTTTCGAGGTGATCGCGCCCTTGTTCAGGATGCGGATGCCGTCACGCTTGTGGCCGGTCAGGCCCGCTTCAACCAGCATGTCCTCGGTGATCTCTGCCTTGGCATCCAGCTTGCCCAGACCGATGAATTTCTCGATCAGACCAAGGTTGATTACAGCAAAACGCAGCTGGTTCGGCTTGGAGAAGCCGCGCTTTGGCAGGCGGCGATAAAGCGGCATCTGGCCGCCTTCATAGCCACCGATAGCCACGCCCGAACGCGATTTCTGGCCCTTGATACCACGGCCAGCGGTTTTACCCTTGCCTGAACCCGGCCCGCGCGCGACGCGCTTTTTGGATTTGGTTGCCCCGGCGTTGTCGTGAAGCTCATTCAATTTCATGTCGCATACTCCTATGCCGGAAAGCTCCTGCCTGCGACGGGCAGGGCAACGCGGCTGTTGTTGATTCTTCGTGGCCATAGGGGGCCACCGGGGGCGTATAGAGGCAGGCCCGCCGACAATCAAGTTGCATTCCGTTTGAACCTGAAAGCGTTCTGATTCAGTCACAGGGCGGGGAAACCCCCGCCCTGTCTCAGTTTGATTTCAGGCCCCCTTCGGCCAGTGGAAACTCGGCTGCAGGGCCTCATAGACCGGGCGGCCGTCGTGGGGTTTGGCGTAGCCTTTGCTCTCGTCCCAGAAGGCGTGATAGGTGGCTTTGGGGAAATGGGCGTCGTCATAGCCCATCACATTCGGCACCGCCACGCGGATGCGCTTTTGCTTGTCGTCCAGCATCAGCACGGCATCACATTTGCTGCACTGGCAGATTTCCAGTGGGCCATTGGGATTTTGCGCGTTGAAAGGCGAGCGTTTGATCAACTCGGGATGATCCACCTTCACATCGCCATAGTTGAAAAAGGCGACATGGGTGTGCTGCTGTCCGGTGACGGATTTACAGACATTGCAGTGACATTCGTGATTGTCGATTGGCTCGGCGGCGGATGTGACATGCACATGCTCGCAGCCTCCGGCATATTTCGCGGCCATGGTTCCCTCCCAGGATAAGCGCAGATTCGGGCGCTGGCGGTAGAATATCACGGGATTGCCGCAGGGGAAGATTTGTTTCAGCAAATGGCAAGGGTTGGCCCCCCGGAGTCGCGGTGGCCCCCGGCAACCGAAAAACGCCCCACCTTTCGGCAGGGCGTCAATTCTGCGGTAGGTCGAGGGTTACCCCGACTCTGCCTTAGCCGCGCTCTTCGATGATCTGAACGAGGTGGCTGATCTTGTTGACCATGCCGCGCACGGAAGGCGTATCTTCCAATTCGCGGGTGCGGTTCATCTTGTTCAGGCCCAGACCTTTGAGGGTCGCGGTTTGAACAGCAGGGCGGCGGGCAGCCGAAGCCACCTGCTTTACAACGATGGTTTTCTTAACGGTCATGTTCAAGCCTCCACGGTTTCAGCGGCGGGCTTGTTCAGGATCTCGGCCACTTTCTTGCCGCGGCGCGCCGCAACCTGACGTGGCGAGGTCTCGGCTTTCAAGCCGTCGATGGTGGCGCGGATCATGTTGTAGGGGTTCTGCGAGCCGATGGATTTCGCCACCACATCTTGCAGGCCCAACATCTCGAACACAGCGCGCATCGGACCACCAGCGATGATCCCGGTTCCGGCAACAGCCGTCCGCATCACAACACGACCGGCGCCATGACGGCCCTCCATATCGTGGTGCAGGGTGCGGGCGTCTTTCAGCGGCACGCGGATAAGCTGGCGCTTGGCCTGCTCGGTCGCCTTGCGGATCGCTTCCGGAACCTCTTTGGCCTTGCCCTTGCCGAAGCCGACACGGCCTTTTTGGTCGCCAACAACCACCAAAGCTGCAAAGCCAAAGCGTTTGCCGCCCTTTACGGTTTTCGACACCCGGTTGATCGCGACCAGACGGTCAGCGAATTCCGGTGTTTCTTCTGGCCGGTTATCGCGGCGATCATTGCCACCACGATTGTCCCGGCGGTTTTCACGTTCTGCCATTTTTCAACTCCTCAGAACTTAAGTCCACCTTCACGGGCAGCATCGGCCAAAGCCTTGATCTTCCCGTGAAAGAGGAAACCACCGCGATCGAAGTAGCACTCTTCGACTCCGGCCTTTTTAGCCCGCTCGGCGATCGTCGCACCAACCTTGGCTGCTGCTTCGACGTTGTTCTTGCCAACGAAACCCAGCTCTTTTTCGAGAGTGGATGCCGAAGCCAAGGTCACGCCTTTGACGTCGTCGATCAGCTGAACGCTGATGTTTTTGGACGAGCGATGCACCGACAGGCGCAGGCGCCCATGCGATGTAGCCTTGATTTTGTTCCGAACGCGCAGGCGGCGCTTGAGGAACAGATCTCTCTTTGTGTTCGCCATTTTTGCGCTCCTTACTTCTTCTTACCTTCTTTGCGGAACACGAACTCGCCCTTATAGCGGATGCCTTTGCCCTTGTAGGGCTCGGGCTTGCGCCATTCGCGGATGTTCGCGGCGACCTGACCAACGAGTTGCTGATCAATGCCTTCCACAATGATTTCAGTTTGTTTCGGAGCCGAAACGGTGACGCCGGCCGGAACCTCGAAGTTGACTTCGTGGCTATAGCCCAGCGAGAGCTTCAGATTGGTGCCATTCATCGCAGCGCGATAACCAACACCCTGAATTTCCAGCTCTTTCTTGAAGCCAGTGGTCACACCGGTCACCAGATTCTCCACCATCGAGCGCACCATGCCCCACTGTTGACGCGCGCGCTTGGAGGTGCCGCGAGGCGTCACCTTGATTGCGCCTTCGTCCAGCGTGAGGGTCACGTCGTCGGTTGCGGTGAAGCTGCGGGTGCCCTTGGGGCCTTTGACTTCGATGGTCTGGCCAGAGATGGTCGCCGAAACGCCCTTCTCGAAGCCTACGGGTTTTTTGCCGATACGAGACATGCCACCCTCCTCAGAATACGGTGCAAAGCACTTCGCCGCCAACATTGGCAGAGCGTGCATTTGCATCAGACATAACGCCTTTCGGCGTGGAGACGATCGAAATACCAAGGCCATTGCGGACCGTCGGGATTTCTTTCACGGACATGTACACACGACGGCCTGGCTTGGACACGCGTTTGACTTCGCGGATCACGGGGGTGCCTTCGAAATACTTGAGGCTGATCACCAGCTCACCCTGACCGTTTTCGGTCTTGGTGCGCTCGTAGCCGCGAATATAGCCTTCGCCAGCCAACACGTCCAACACCCAAGCGCGCAGCTTGGAAGCGGGAGTCGAAACGGTCGATTTGCCGCGCATCTGAGCGTTACGGATGCGTGTCAGCATATCGCCGAGAGGATCGTTCATCATCATTTCAGAACCTCCTTACCAGCTGGACTTGACCATGCCGGGGATCTGGCCGAACGAGGCGAGATCACGCAGCATGATGCGGCTGAGTTTAAGCTTGCGGTAATACGCATGCGGACGGCCCGTCAGCTGGCAGCGGTTGTGCAGCCGGACGGCGGACGAGTTGCGGGGCAAGGCTGCAAGTTTCAGAGTCGCTTTGAAGCGCTCATCCGCCGGCTTTGCTTGGTCGTTGATCACCGTCTTCAGTGCGGCGCGCTTTACTGCGTGCTGCTGCACGAGTTTGGCGCGCTTTACTTCGCGGTTCACCATGGATTTTTTTGCCATTGTTCAGGTTCCTCGCGCGATCAGGACGTGAAGGGCATGTTGAATTGCTTCAACAGCGCCTTCGCTTCCGCGTCGGTCTTTGCGGTGGTGCAGATGATGATGTCCATGCCGAGCACTTCATCGACTTTGTCGAATTCGATTTCGGGGAACACGAGTTGCTCTTTCAGGCCCATGGCATAGTTGCCGCGGCCGTCAAACGAGGTTGGCTTCACGCCGCGGAAGTCGCGGACGCGAGGCAGCGCAATCGTGATCAGGCGGTCAAGGAATTCATACATCCGGTCGCCGCGCAGGGTCACCTTGCAGCCAAGCGGCATCTCTTCACGAACGCGGAAACCAGCAATGCTGTTTTTCGCATGGGTGATGACAGCCTTTTGACCGGCGATGAGAGTCATCTCTTCGGCGGCTTTCTTGACCTTTTTAGTGTCTTTGACAGCTTCACCAACGCCCATGTTCAGAACGATCTTGTCCAGACGGGGCAGTTGCATCGCGTTCTTGTAGCCGAATTCTTCCATGAGGGCCGGACGGATCCGGGCCACATAGTCAGCCTTCAGACGCGGGGTGTAATTGGCTTGGTCGAGCATCAGATCGCCTCCCCGGTGGTTTTGGCGAAACGAACCTTCTTGTCGCCTTCCATACGGAAGCCAACGCGGGTTGCTTTGCCTTTGCTATCAACCAAAGCAAGATTTGACAGATCCATCGGCATCGGTTTCGAGATGCGACCGCCCTGCGAGCCCTGGCTTTGCTTGGTGTGACGGATGGCCATGTTCACGCCATCGACAACAGCTTTGTTGGCTTTGGGGGCAACCGACGAGATTTCTCCGGTCTGGCCTTTGTCTTTACCAACGAGAACGACAACCTTGTCGCCTTTTTTCAACTTAGCAGCCATCAGAGCACCTCCGGAGCCAGCGAGATGATCTTCATGAAGTTCTTGGCGCGAAGTTCGCGCACAACCGGCCCAAAGATACGCGTGCCAACCGGCTCACCCTGATTGTTCAGGATGACGGCAGCGTTGCGGTCAAAGCGGATGGCTGAACCGTCTTCACGGCGGACTTCTTTTGCGGTGCGAACAACAACGGCCTTGCGGACGTCGCCTTTTTTCACACGGCCTTTAGGAATAGCTTCCTTGACGGACACCACGATGATGTCGCCAACGGATGCATAGCGGCGGTGTGAACCGCCCAGAACCTTGATGCACTGAACTCGGCGAGCGCCGGAGTTGTCAGCTACATCCAGATTGGTCTGCATCTGGATCATTTGGTTTCTCCCGACCTTTGGGGGTCATTCCCCAGGGTTTCGTAAAATTGAAGACAGCGGCTGCGGGGCTTACGCCTCGACAACAACCGTCCAGCGTTTGGTTTTGGAGATCGGTGCGCATTCTTCAATGCGAACAGTATCGCCGGTCTTGAATTTGTTTTGTGCGTCATGTGCGCGGTATTTCTTGGACTTGCGCACGGTCTTTTGCAGCAGCGGGTGCTTGAAGCGGCGTTCCACCAGAACGGTGATGGTCTGCTCGTTCTTGTCCGAGGTCACGACGCCTTGCAGGATACGTTT
>CBDUEF010000157.1:0-6374 GCA_965366095.1 uncultured Cypionkella sp.
ATGTGGTTCACAAGATCACCGCCGATATCCTGACCGAGTTGGACAAGGTGCAGATCGAGGCTTCGGTTTACGGGCGGGCGAAAAAGCCGTTCTCGATCTGGCGCAAGATGCAGGAAAAGGATCTGGCGTTTTCGCGGCTCTCGGACATCTACGGCTTTCGGGTGATTTGCGGCTCGGTGGCCGAATGCTACGCGGTTCTGGGGGTGATCCATCAACGCTGGCGCGCGGTGCCGGGGCGGTTCAAGGATTACATCAGCCAGCCGAAAACCAACGGCTATCGGTCTATTCACACAACTGTGTCGGGCCGTGACGGCAAGCGGGTTGAGGTGCAAATCCGCAGCCGCGAGATGCATGAGGTGGCCGAGGCCGGGGTGGCGGCGCATTGGTCATATCGTGAGGGCGTGCGCGGCAAGAACCCCTATTCGGTTGATCCCGGCAAGTGGATTGCCGCGATGACCGAGCGGCTGGACGAGGATGATCACGACGAGTTTCTTGAAAACGTCAAACTGGAAATGTATTCGGATCAGGTGTTTTGCTTTACGCCCAAGGGCGATGTGATCCAGCTTCCGCGCGGGGCAACGCCTTTGGATTACGCCTATTCGATCCACACCCGCATCGGCAATTCCTGCGTTTCGGCCAAGGTGGACGGCATTCGCGTGCCTCTCTGGACCCGGCTGAAAAATGGCCAGTCGGTCGAGATCATCACCGCCGAGGGCCAGCACCCGCAGTCAAGCTGGATCGACATTGTCACCACCGGCCGCGCCAAGGCGGCAATCCGGCGTTCGCTACGCGAAGAGGATCGGGGCCGTTTTGTGCGGCTGGGGCACGAATTGGCCCGTGCCGCCTTTGAAGGGGCCGGCAAAAAGGCCAGTGACAAGGCCCTGCGCACGGCGGCCCGGATGCTGGGGCTTTCGGACGAAACCGAACTTCTTGCCCGTGTCGGCTCTGCCGAGCTGACCGCGCGCAAGGTGGTAGAGACGCTTTATCCCGAGCTTGGCACCACCCCCGAGGACGAGGTCGACAGCGCCCGCCCGGTGTTTGGCCTGACCGCCGATCAAAGTTTCCGCCGCGCGACCTGCTGTCAGCCGCTGCCAGGTGAGCGGATCGTCGGCATCACCTATCGTGGCCAGGGCGTCATCATCCACACCATTGATTGCCCAGCTTTGGTGGAGTTTGACGAACAGCCAAACCGCTGGATTGATCTGCACTGGCACACTGGCCGTCACGCTGCGGTGAACACCGTCAGCCTTGAGGTCACGATTTCCAATGATGCGGGGGTTTTGGGCCGGATATGCACCTTGATTGGCGAGCAAAAGGCCAATATCTCGGACTTGCGTTTTACCGAACGCAAACCGGATTTCTATCGCCTCATTATTGACGTAGACCTGCGGGATGTTGAACATCTCCATATGGTTATGACAGCGCTTGATGCGGAAACCGATGTGGCGCAGGTGTCGCGGCACCGCGATTTGACAAAAAAGCCCCTGGGCAAAGGGCAGGAAGGAAGCGGAGCAGGTGGTCTTTAAACGGCGGGAACCTTTGGGATGGATCGCGTGGCTGCGTGAGATGGTCTACCCGGCGGGGGGGTTCAAACGCGCGACGCGTTATGTGATCCACCGAATGAGCCGCCTGCCGGACGAGCCCCACCGCATCGCGCGCGGGATTTTTGCCGGATCGCTGATCGGATTTCTGCCGCTGCCGGGCCTGCAATTCGTGGCGGCCTGGGGCGCGGCGCGGCTGATGCGCGGCAATGTGCTGGCCGCCCTTTTGGGCACCTTCAACACCAATCCACTGACCACGCCGTTCTTTGCGGTTTTTGCCATGACATTGGGTCACTGGCTTTTGGGCGTTGAGGCCCCGCTGTCAGCCGAGGGCATCGCCAGCGCTTTTGGCCATGCCGGGGCAGATCTGTGGCGCAATTTTCTGGCAATTTTCACCACCGACACCATGCATTGGGATGGTTTGATCCGGTTTTGGCATGATATCTATGTGCCCTATTTCATCGGCGCACTTCTGCCCGGCATCATCCTGTCGCTGATTGCCTATTACATCACCATTCCCATCGTGCAGGCCTATCAAAAGGCCCGTCACGCCAAGGCTGATGACAGGCGCGAGCGGCGGCGCAAGCTGCGCGCGACACTGGCCGATGCGGCAACGCGGTTGAAGGCAAAATCCCATCGGGATGGCGGATCGAACGGGTCGGGCAATGACACAACCCACGGCGCGCAATAAGGGGGCAGATATGGCTGAACGGCAAAGACTGGGCGTAAATATCGACCATGTGGCAACCCTGCGCAATGCGCGTGGCTCGGCATGGCCTGATCCCTTGCGCGCGGCCCTTTTGGCCGAGGCAGCGGGGGCGGATGGCATCACGGCGCATCTGCGCGAAGACCGCCGCCACATCCGCGACAGCGATATGGAGGCGCTGATGGCGGGGATCGGCATCCCGCTGAATTTCGAATGCGCCGCCACCAATGAGATGGCGGCGATCGTGCTGCGCCTGAAACCCCATGCCGTTTGTCTGGTGCCGGAAAACCGCGCCGAACGCACCACCGAAGGCGGGTTGGATGTGGCGGGCGATGAAAACCGCCTTGCCGTCTTTATCGCGCCCCTGCGCGATGCCGGCTGCCGGGTGTCGATGTTCATCGGCCATGATCCGGCGCAGATCGAGGCCTCGGCCCGCATCGGCGCGGCGGTCGTGGAACTGCACACCGGCCATTATTCCGATCTGCACGCCGAGGGCCGGATGGTTGAGGCCGCCGCCGAACTTGCCGCCCTGCGCAGGGGGGCAAGTTTTGCCCATTCGCTGGGGCTTGAGGTTCACGCGGGCCATGGCCTTACCTATGAAAACGTCGCCCCCATCGCCGCCATTCCCGAAGTGCGCGAGCTGAACATCGGCCATTTCCTGATCGGTGAGGCGGTGTTCGTGGGGCTTGAGGCCGCGATCGAGGAAATGCGCCGCCGCATGGACCTTGCCCGCGAAGGCTAGGATTTCGGTTGCACGGGGCTGGCTTAGGCGTAGGCTGTTGCCAGAAATACCCAATTGAAAAGGTGTGCCATGCGACATTCAACCTGGCTGATCATTCTTGGCCTTTTGCTTGCGATTGCCGGAGTGTTGACGATCCTGCACCCGTTTCCGGCCTCGCTGACCATCGAGCTTTTCGCGGGCTGGAGCTTTTTGATCCTTGGCGTCGTGCAAATGGTCAACGCTTTTCGCGCGCGTCAATCCGATGGCATGATCTGGTTGCTGCTGCTGGGCGTGGCGATGGCGTTGCTGGGCGTGGCGTTGCTGCGCAATCCGATCGCGGGGCTGGTCGGGTTGACGGTGATTGCGGCGATGGCCTTTATCGCCTCGGGATTTTTCAAGCTGATCATCGGCTGGGCGTTGGAGCGCAACGGTCTGGGCTGGGGCGTGTTGCTGTCGGGGGTGATCTCGCTGGCGCTGGGCATCATGGTTTTGGTGCATATCATGCCCTCGGCGGCGATCCTTTTGGGTGTGCTTTTGGGGATCGAGCTGCTGACCAATGGCCTCGCGCTGTTGTTTGTGGGCATCTTGGCCCGGCGGGCCTGACAGCGGCCAGTTTGGGCCAAAGATAACGATTTTTGCCGCTACATGGATCAGGCGCGGGCGTTGGCGTGCGCCTGATCCTGACATGATGTCAGGGTGTTACGTTCACTGTCGTCCACATTCCGCCCATGTAATGGCCCGGAATGTTGCAATATAGCAGATACATCCCCGGTTTCAGATCCACCGTAAGTGCGCCGGATTTGCCCGGATCAAGTTCTGACACTTCGCCCAGATGGCCTGCATTTTCTTCATCGACGCGGTTTTCATCCTTGAGGTAGGGCAGCACCTCTTCGGTTGAGGTGATCGGCGAGACGATCATCTCATGGATGATATCTTTCGAAGCGTTGGTCACCTCGAAGGTCACTTTACCCGCCGAAACCTCGGTCTTGTCGATCTTGATGCCCATCATCGCCATTGGCATATTGGCCATCATGCTTTTGCCCATCCCCATCATCTGGTTCGAGGCGTCCATCATCGCGGAATCCGGCCCTTTGTCCCAAAGCGAGACGGCAATCACCGTATCAGCGGCAAAGGCCGAGCCACCGGCCAAAAGCAGTGTCAGCCCTGCGACTAGGCCGAAGGCTGTGCGTCGCGTCGTGTCCATAGCGGTTATCCATCTGTGATCGGGCAGAACGCCCAAGCACATCATGCGCTTTTTTTGCGCGGGCTGAGGTGATCTCGATCAATGGAGGCGATCACTTTGCGGAGAGCAGGGCTGCTGGACAGCGCCGATCAGCGGCTTTACCGTCAGCGCAAGCAAATGCCCGATGCGGCGTAAGGAACAAGCTCAATATGATCCTCGGCATCGGTTCGGACCTCTGCAATATTGACCGGATCGCGGCGGTGTTGGAACGCCATGGCGGCCGCTTTCGCAACCGGGTGTTTACCGAGCGCGAGCAGGCCAAGGCGGAGGGGCGTCCGCGCGCCATTGCCGCCACTTATGCCAAGCGCTGGGCGGCGAAAGAGGCTTGTTCCAAGGCGCTGGGCACCGGGTTGCGGATGGGGATTTCCTGGCGTGACATGGCGGTGAGCAATCTGCGCACAGGTCAGCCGGTGATGCATCTGACGGGATGGGCCGCCGCGCGGCTGGCCGAGATGACGCCGGAAGGCCATCACGCGCTTGTTCACGTCACTTTGACCGATGATCACCCTTGGGCGCAGGCCTTTGTGGTGATCGAGGCCCGCGCCAACCCGCCGGGAACTTGACTCGCCGCGCCGGCGCGCGCATGTAGCGCCCCGAACCAGATGGAAAGACCCAAGACCATGGCCAAAAGTGACGGCGGCATCGTCGAGACGATCAAAACGGTGGTCTATGCACTGTTGATTGCGGGCCTGTTCCGCACCCTGTTCTTTCAGCCGTTCTGGATTCCCTCGGAATCGATGAAAGACACGCTGCTGATCGGTGATTTCGTCTTTGTGAACAAAATGGCCTATGGCTATTCGAAATATTCCTGCCCCTTTGCGATCTGCCCGATTTCGGGCCGCATCCTTGGCGGTGAGCCGCAGCGCGGCGATGTGGTGGTGTTTCGCCACCCGGTCAGCGGCGCGGATTACGTCAAGCGTCTGATCGGCCTGCCCGGCGATACCATCCAGATGAAAGAGGGCCTGCTTTATATCAACGGGGCCGTGGCGCCGCAGGTGGCCGATGGTACTTTTGAGGAAATCATGGAGCCGCAAGGCCCGATGGGCAATCGGCCGCGCTGTGAAAACGGCCCGGTGGGCGATGGCGGGGTTTGCAGCCGCTCGCGCGCCCGCGAAACCTTGCCCAATGGCGTGACGCATGATGTTTTGAACATTGATGACAACGGCGCGGCTGATAACACCGATGTGTTCACCGTGCCGCCGGGGCATTACTTCTTCATGGGCGACAACCGCGACAATTCGCAAGACAGCCGCTTTAGCCAGCAGGCCGGTGGCGTGGGTTTTGTGCCGGCGGAAAACCTGATTGGCCGCGCGGATCGGATCATGTTCTCGTCTGCCGGCAAGTCGATGCTGTATTTCTGGACATGGCGCGCCGACCGTTTCTTCAAAGCGGTTGAATAGGGGGCGGATGCGTGAAGCTGTCAGCCGATCTTCGCGCCTTTGAGGGCCGCATCGGTTACAGCTTTCGCACGCCCGAGATGTTGCTGCGCGCGGTTACTCATGCGTCGCTGTCTACGCCCACCCGGCCCGACAACCAACGGCTGGAGTTTTTGGGGGATCGGGTTTTGGGCCTTGTGATGGCCGAGGCTTTGCTGGGCGCCGATACTGCCGCAAGCGAGGGCCAGCTTGCGCCGCGCTTCAACGCCCTCGTGCGCAAGGAAACCTGTGCCGAAGTAGCGCGGGAGTTGGGCTTGGGCGAGGTGATGAAGCTGGGCCGTTCCGAGATGATGTCGGGTGGGCGGCGGCGCGAGGCGCTCTTGGGCGATGCGATGGAGGCGGTGATTGCCGCCGTTTACGTCGATGGCGGGTTCGATGCCGCGCGCGATCTGATCCTGCGGCTTTGGGGCGCGCGCATCGGGGCGGTTGAACGCGACGCCCGCGATCCGAAAACCTCGTTGCAGGAATGGGCCCAGGCGCGCGCGATGCCGCCGCCCGACTATTCCGAGGCCGGGCGTTCCGGCCCCGATCATCAGCCGATTTTCACCGTGCGGGTGACGATGGCCAATGGCGAAGGCGAAACCGCCAGCGCCGGAACGAAACGGGTGGCCGAACAAATGGCCGCCAAGGCGCTGCTGGCGCGAATGGAGAAAACCAATGACTGAACCCGCAACCCGCGCCGGATTTGTTGCCCTGATCGGGGAGCCGAATGCCGGGAAATCGACAT
>CBDUEF010000158.1:0-6335 GCA_965366095.1 uncultured Cypionkella sp.
ACCCAACAGCTTGCATCCCGCGGACACAAGCGCCTGCTGCTGATCGCACCGCCGGCCGATCAAAACTATGGCCTGCACATGATCGAGGGCTTCAGGTCGGAATGTCAGGTGCTTGGCCTTGCCGGAGACGTGCTCGCCACCCTGTCCAGCGACTCCAACGCCCCGGCCCTTGAGGCCGCGTTGGCCGCGCGCTTTGCCCAGCCGACCCCGCCCGAAGCCATCATTTCCGGCTCGACCAATGCCGCCGTTTCGGCGATCATTGGGGCCGAATCCGTGGGCAAAACCATAGGCCGCGATTTCGATCTGGTCGCGAAAGAGGCCATTCCGTTTCTGAAACGCTTTCGCCACGATATCATCGCCTATCACGAAGATATTGATGCGGCCGGTAGCTTTCTTGCCCGCGCGCTGATTGCCACGATCGAAAAACGCGCCATTGGGACTGGCCAGTTTCTTGACCAGCCAAGCGCCGCTGATTTTGCCTGACACAAAGGAGGCCCGAATGGCCGTTACCACAAAACCGATATCGCGCCCCGCGCGCATCAGATTGGGCATGGTCGGCGGCGGCCAAGGCGCTTTCATCGGCGCGGTCCACCGCATCGCCGCAAGGCTGGATGATCATTACGAACTTGTTGCAGGCTGCTTTTCTGCCGATCCGGGGAAATCCGCGGCATCGGCCACCGATCTTGGGGTTGCGCGCAGCTATGGCAGCTTTGCCGAAATGGCCACGCAAGAGGCCCGCCTGCCCAATGGGATCGAGGCGGTGGCCATCGTCACCCCCAACCATCTGCATGCGCCGGTGGCAATGCAATTCCTGCGCCGTGGCATTCACGTGATCTGCGACAAACCGCTCACCGCCACCTTGCCCGAGGCCAAACGCCTTGCCAAAGCGGCAACCGATGCAGGCGTGATTTTCGCGCTGACCCATAATTACACCGGCTATCCGATGATCCGTCAGGCCAAGGCCATGGTCGATGCGGGCGATCTGGGCGATATCCGGCTGGTGCAGGTCGAATATACCCAAGATTGGCTAGCTGAACCCATTGAGGCGACAGGCCATAAACAGGCCGAATGGCGCACCGATCCGGCGCGTTCGGGGGCAGGCGGAGCCATCGGCGACATCGGCACCCATGCCTTCAATCTGGCGGGATTCGTGACCGGCCTCACCCTATCCGAACTCGCCGCCGATCTTCAGGCCTTCGTTCCCGGTCGCCGCGTCGATGACAACGCCCATGTGCTGTTGCGCTATACCTCAGGCGCGCGCGGGATGATGTGGTGCAGCCAGGTTGCCTCCGGCTGTGAAAACGCCCTGCGCCTGCGGGTTTACGGCACCAAAGCCGGGATCGAATGGGCGCAGGAAGATCCCAATTACCTCTGGCTCACCCCGCTTGGCGCGCCCCGCTATCGAATCACCCGCAACGGTGCCGGCGCAGGCGAGGCCGCCGCCCGCCTCAGCCGCCTGCCCCCCGGCCATCCCGAAGGCTATCTCGAAGGTTTCGCCAATATCTACGTCGAAGCCGCCCGCGCCATCACTGCGCGCCGCGACGGCACCGCGCTTGACCCGGCCGTCACTTTCCCCGGCCTGAAAGACGGGCTTGAGGGCGTGGCCTTTGTCGATGCCTGCGTCAAATCATCCGTGCGCAATGCCGCTTGGGTAAAACTCAACCTTTAGCGCGCAACCCCGCGCGCTGCCCCGCCAGCCAGAACAATGTCAGCAGGGTCGGTGCATTGCCGATCTCGCCACTGGCGGCCATTTCCATGGCGTCCTCAAAGCCAATCAGATGGCCGCGAATATCCTCGGCCTCTCCGGCCACGCCAAACCCCCCCGCCACGCCGTCAGGCAGATCGCAGATGCCAACATAGGAATACAGACACTCCGAAGAAATCCCCGGCGTCGGATAATAGCGCGCCACCGCCAAGAGCGCGCCCAGACTTAACCCCGCCTCTTCCACCGCCTCACGCCGAGCGGCAGCTTCCACCGTCTCGCCTGTGTCAATCCGCCCGGCAATCGCCTCAAACTGCCAAGGGTTCACATCGCCCCGCGCCATCGGCCCAACGCGAAACTGCTCGATCAGCAACAGCCGGTCGCGCGCCGCATCATAGGGCAACACCGTCACCGCATCGCCCGACACAAAGGCCGCGCGCCGCAAAACCGGGCTCAGACTGCCATCAAAACGGCGATAGCACAGATCATAGTCCTGCACCGAAAAGAACGCTCGATAGGCCTCGGCCTGCGCCTCGATGTTCACATCGCCCGCGCCCGGCGCAATGCCGCGTGTGGTGCGCCGCCCCCCGGCCCGTTCTGCCACCGAAAGCCGCGCGGCCTCGTCGTCAAACCCCGCCATTGCGCTCAACTCCACCGATGGCTCACCCATTCCACGATCAACCCGCCGATCACCCCGCCCAAGGCCAAGGCAACAGGCGTCGCGGGGGCCGCCAACAAGGTGCCATACCCCAGCATTTCCTTGAACACTGCCAGCACCGCCTCCGTCGGCCCGTCATACATCATCCGCATCGACTTGCGGATCATCGTGACAAAGCCAAACACCAACAGCACCCAGAACAGGATGGTGATCGAGGTCCGCACCCCCGATCCAATCGCCCCAATATATCCCCTACCCGCCATCTTCCCCATGATCATCCAGCCCATCGCCAACCCGATCAGCGTTGACACTTCACGGAAATATTTGACCGAAGACCCCTCGGGCAAAGTCGGGATATAAAGTTGGGCCGAAGCCAGCGCGACGGCCGCAAAGATCATCGCCGCCGTCAGTTTGGCTGCGGTCGGCATGGATTTTACGCTCATGATATCCTCAATCGGGTCGGGTCACGGTGATTTGCGTTACATCACAGTTTCCGCCGTGAAAGGCTCCAGCGCAAGAGGTCAGATAAAACTCCCACATCCGCCGGAACCGTTCATCAAACCCCATCGCCTTCACATCGCCCCAACGGGCATTGAAGGCCTCATGCCAGCGCCGCAGCGTCTGGCTATAGCTTTGGCCGAACTCCATCGACCCTTTCAGCAACAACCCCGCCCGCTGCACCTCACGCTCCAAAGCCCCCGGAGAGGGCAACATCCCCCCCGGAAAGATGTATTTCTGAATGAAATCAACGCTTTTGCGATAGGTCTCAAAGCGCTGATCCGGCACGGTGATGATCTGCAAGGTCGCCGCCCCCCCCGGTTTCAACCGCTGGCGCAGGGTGTCAAAATACACCGGCCAATAGCGCTCGCCCACCGCCTCGAACATCTCGATACTGGCGATGCCGTCATAATGCCCGGTCTCGTCGCGGTAATCCTGCAACTTGATCGTCACAAGATCGCTCAGCCCCAATTTCGCCATCCTAGCGACAGCAAAGTCATGTTGGGCCTGCGAAATCGTCAGCCCCGTCACCCGCAACCCCCGCTCTTTGGCGGCATATTCGGCAAACCCACCCCAGCCACAGCCGATCTCCAGCACATGATCGCCCGGTTTCGCCCCCATCTGATCAACCATGCTGGCATATTTCTGCACCTGCGCCGCCTCAAGGCTTTCCTGCCCCGAGGTAAACAGCGCCGAGGAATAGGTCATCGTGTCATCCAGCCACAATTGATAGAAATCATTGCCCAGATCATAGTGATGCGCGATGTTCTTCTTGGCCTGCCGCCTGGAATTCGATTGCCACCAGAACCGCAGCTTTTCATAGGCCCGCACCAGCCCCATGCCCGGAAAGGCATCGTAAACGGCGGCATTGTCCACATGCACAAGGTCCATCAGCGCCTGCAAATCGGGCGTCGTCCATTGTCCATCCAGATAGGCCTCGCAAAACCCCAGATCGCCCTCGCGGATCAGACGGGCAAAAATATCCATGTCATGCACGGCAATCTCCGCCACCGGGCCGGGCAAGGCCCCCTCAATCCTGAAATGCCGCCCATCGGGCAAAACGAAATCCAGCCGGCCGTTTTTCAGCCGTTTGGCCACTTCAAACACCGGGCCAAAATAGCGCGGCAGCCCGGTTTGGCCTTTGGTATGGGTCAGAATCATCGGAACTTTGCCCTCAGCGGTTATAACTTGGTTAATTTTCACGATCCCGCCATTTCACTCAAGTGTTTCATTCCGGCCAGCGCGGACAGCGCCCGCGCCCGCCCTGCCGCCAAATCAATCATCGGCAAAGGATACCCGGCCTTGGGGTCCAACCGCCAAGACCTTGGCACCGCCTCGAAAAAAGCAAGCGCCTCAGGCCCCGGTTCGCGCGATATCTCGGCAATGAAGCGGCGCCGATAGGCCCCGCCCGCATCAAATTTCTCGCCCTGCCCCGCCGGATTGAAGATGCGGAAATAGGGCGCCGCATCCGGCCCACAGCCCGCAACCCATTGCCACCCCATGGCATTTGCCGCCGCGTCCCAATCGGTCAGACAGTCGGCAAACCACGCCTGCCCCACCCGCCAATCGGTCAACAGATGCTTGGTCAGATAAGAGGCCGCAATCATCCGCGCCCGGTTGTGCATCCGCCCCGTCACATACATCTCGCGCATCGCCGCATCGACCATCGGCTCGCCGGTCATGCCGCGCCGCCAAAGCTCGGCCTCAGCACTATCGCCGCGCCAACTAAAACTGTCCCAGCCCTCGCGCCAGTTCCGCGTCAAAATCTGCGGCGCGTGATACATCAGATGATAGGCAAACTCGCGCCAGACCAGCTCTTTCAGGAAATGCTCGCCCCCGCGCGCACCGATCTCGCGCGCCCGCTCCCCCGCCGCCCAAATGCTGCGCGGCCCGATCTCGCCATAGCTCAGATTTTCCGACAAACCCGAGGTCGCCGCCTCCGCCGGAAAATCCCGCCGCTCGCGATAGCCCTCAATCGGCCCCTCCAAGAACCGCTCCAGCCGCTGAAAAGCCGCCGCCTCCCCCACCGCCTGAAAGGGCAAAACCACCGCCGCCCCCCGGTTCATCGCCCGCCCCATCTGCCAATCGGCCAGATCATCCGACGCAGGCCAAAGCGCAGGCCCACGCAACTCCCTCACCACTGCCCCCGGCCCCGCCACCCCGCGCGCAGAAACCGCTTTCCAGAACGGCGTGTAAACCTTGTAATAACCGCCCTGAAGCGTCTGCACCTGCCAAGGCTCAACCAAGAGCGCACCGGGATGGCTCACAGCCTCAATCCCCAACGCCCGCAACCCTGCCTTAACCGCCGCGTCCCGCGCCATCGCCGCCGGATCATACATCCGCTGCCAATGCACAGCCGCAGGCGCCATCGCGGCCAACACCGCCAAGGCCTCGCCGCGCCGCAACACCAAGCGCGAGCCAATCGCCTCCAACGCCCGCGCAAATTCCGCCAGCGCCAGCCCCAGCCGCCATTTCGCCGCCGCCCCCAGCGCCTCAACCTCGCCGTCATGAATAAACAGCGGCACCACAGGCCGCCCTGATGCCACCGCCGCCGCCAAAGCCGGATGGTCCGAAAGACGCAAATCGCGCCGAAACCAGTAAATCAATGGGCCTTGCACCGTGTTTCCCCGCATCTCTCAAACAGATACGCGCGCCACCTCCCACCGGATCACGCCCCCCCTTCATCTGTCCTAAAATATCCTGGGGGGTCAGGGGGGCAAGCTCCCCTGTTTCACAACACCCGGTCCAGCGCTGACATCAGCCGCTTCACATCCGCAGCCGAAGTATAATGCGCCAAAGACAGGCGCAGCACGCCCACATCCGGGTCCACCCCCATCGCCTGCAACGGTCGCACGCCATAGAAATTCCCCGCCCAGCAGGCAATTCCGTCGCGGCCCAAAGCCACCGCCACCGCCTCGGGATCACGGTCCAAAACCACCGCCACCGTCGGCGCGCGCGCCGCAGCCGCCCTAGGCCCGATCAGCCGCAGATCATTGCGCGCGGCCAGATAGTCCAACAAAGGCCCCACCGTGGCAATCTCCTGCGCCCGCATCAGATCATGCACCGCGCCATTGCGCGCCCGCGCCTCTGCCTCGCCCTTGAAATGATGGGCATAAACCGCATCGACATAATCAGCCATGCCCGCACAGGCAGCAATCTGCGCGTGATCCGGCCCGGCAGGGGTAAAGCGCTTCGACAGGCTGCCTGCATTAAACCAATGCCCCTGCGCCGGCAGTTCCGCGCCAAATTCGGGCGTGATCAACATGATCCCCTGATGCGGACCATAGGTCTTATAGGCCGAAAACAGATACACATCGCAGCCCAGACTCGGGAAATCGGGAAAGCCGTGCGGCGCATAGGACACCCCGTCCACCACCGTGCGCGCGCCCGCAGCCTTTGCCATCTCCGCAATCGCCGACACGTCATTGATCTCGGCCACCACATTCGAGCAATGCGGAAACACCACCAGCTTTACCC
>CBDUEF010000159.1:0-6315 GCA_965366095.1 uncultured Cypionkella sp.
GCGGACTGTGCGATCACGGCGAAAAAGGTGTGGTTGGCCGGCGCCGAGGCGGATCTCGCCGGTAATAGCGGCAGCTTTACCGCCGCAAGGCCCTTGTCCAACATCCCACTGGTCTGGATGCTGGAGCGTGCCGAATCCGTCGGCCTGCCGCTGCCTGCGGGGTGGCAAATGCGCTATCCTTGCGATCCGGCGGCACCGATGGTGGGCACCACGATGGGATTCGGGCTGTTTTTCCTGTTGCGGCGCAACCGCTTGATCGGACTTGACCCTTCGGAATCCATTCACCCCTCGGCCTCTACTCCGCGCGGCTTTTTGTGGCGCAAATGGCCACTGATCCGCAGATTCTAACTTCCCTCATCCTCATCGCCCAAATATCCTGCGGGGGTGCAGGGGGAGCAAAACCCCCTGCTTTCACCACAAGCCCCGAGAGATCATGCGCCCAATAACCCTTGCCGCCAGCCAATTTGCCTGTTCCTGGGATCTGCCCGCCAATGCCGACCGCGCCGAAGCTGTCATACGCAAGGCCGCAGGTGCGGGCGCGCAAGTGGTTTTGATCCAAGAGCTTTTCGCCGCCCCCTATTTCTGCATCACCCAGCGGCCCGAATATTTTGATCTGGCCTTGCCCTTTGAGGGCCATCCTTTGATCGCGCGCTTTGCTGATCTTGCGCGGGAGTTGGGGGTGTTGCTGCCCTGTTCCTATTTCGAGCGCGCGGGGCAGGCGCATTTCAACTCGATTGCGATGATCGACGCTGATGGCCGGGTGCTGGGCAATTACCGCAAGACCCATATCCCGCAAGGACCGGGCTATGAGGAAAAGTATTATTTCAGCCCCGGCGATACCGGCTATCGGGTGTGGGACACCGCGATGGGCCGGATTGGTGTGGGGATTTGTTGGGACCAGTGGTTCCCTGAATGTGCGCGCGCCATGGTATTGCAAGGGGCCGAGGTGTTGCTTTATCCTACCGCCATCGGATCAGAGCCGCCCGCGCCGGGCTATGACAGCCAGCCGCATTGGGAGATTTGCATGCGCGGCCATGCGGGTTGCAATATTGTGCCACTGGTGGCCTCAAACCGGATCGGGCGCGAAGTGGCCCCCGAGGGGCGCGATGTAACCTTTTATGGCTCAAGCTTTATTGCCGATCACACCGGCCAGCTTTTGGCGAAAGCCGGGCGCGATGCAGAAGAGATTATTCTGGCAACCGTTGATCTTGATGCCATTGCCGAGTTGCGCCGCTCTTGGGGCATTTTCCGTGATCGCCGCCCTGAAACCTATGGCGCGGTGGCAACGCTTGGCGGAAGTTAACCGCGCAAACGGGCAAAGGCATAGACCAGACCGATCAGAATGGGTTGGTGGATCAGGTAGATGATCAGGCTGTGGCGTCCGGGCCAAGCCAAAAGGGTCAGAACTGCTGTGGCGGGCCTGCGCGACAATGCGGCCCAGAGATCAAAGGCTTGGCCGATCTTTCCTGCGGCAATACCGAACAGGAAGGTTCCGAACCACGGGAACAGCGGCTCGAAATCGGCGGTCTGCGCCGGAACGGTGGCCAGGCCGATAAACCGCAACAGGGGCGCGTTGAAGCTCTCGGAGGGCAAAACCCATGCTCCGGCGAAGATGCTGGCGGCGATCAGCGCGATCACCGGGGCGGGCAGGCGCAGGGTGACAAGGCCCAGCAGGCTGTAAAGCGCGATGGCGTGCAGAATGCCGAAGTAGATGAATTGATCCGGCATGGCCAGCCATGTGGCCAGGCTGACCAATGCCGCCGCCGCCGCGATTTTGCCAAAGCGGCGCCAAAAGGCGGGCCAGCGCAGGCCCGCGCCATGTGACAGCCACAGGCCAAGACCGGCCAGAAAGATAAAGCTGCCGGCCACAATGCGCGCATGCAGATAAAACGGGAGGCTGGCGAAATAGCTGGCCGGCAGGAGGCCAAACATCAGCAAATCATAGCTGAGATGAAAGGCAATCATCCCCAGCAGCGCCAGGCTACGGGCCAGATCGAGGATCAGAATGCGATGCGGCGCAGTGGTCATCTGAGGGAAAGGGCGGCCTTTGGGGCCGCCCCTTTGATCAGCGATGCGCTACATCAATATAATTGCGGGTCGTCTCGCCAATATAAAGCTGACGCGGGCGGCCGATTTTCTGGTTTTTCTCGGCGATCATCTCTTTCCACTGTGCAATCCAGCCGACCGTGCGCGAAATCGCGAAAATCGGCGTGAACATCGAGGTCGGGAACCCCATCGCATCCAGAATGATGCCGGAATAGAAATCGACATTGGGATAAAGCTTTTTCGAGATGAAATAATCATCTTGCAACGCAATCCGCTCCAGCTCTTTGGCCACTTGCAGCGTTGGGTTGTTGTGGATGCCCAAAAGCTCCAGCACTTCGTCGGCGGATTCTTTCAGCACCGTCGCGCGCGGATCAAAGTTTTTATAGACGCGGTGGCCAAACCCCATCAGGCGGAAGCCCGAATTCTTGTCCTTGGCCTTGGCGATATATTCGGGGATGCGGTCAACCGTGCCAATTTCGCGCAGCATTTCGAGACAGGCTTGATTGGCCCCCCCATGCGCCGGACCCCAAAGGCAGGCAATCCCGGCAGCAATACAGGCGAAAGGATTTGCCCCCGAAGACCCGGCCAGCCGCACCGTTGAGGTGGAGGCGTTCTGCTCGTGATCGGCATGCAGCATCATGATCCGGTCAAGCGCTTTGGCAAGGATCGGGTTGACGTGATACTCTTCGGCCGGAACCGAAAAGCACATGTGCAGGAAATTGCCCGCGTAACCAAGGCTGTTCTTGGGGTAAACGAAAGGTTGGCCGACCGAGTATTTGAAGGCCATCGCGGCGATGGTTGGCAGTTTTGCGACCATGCGGATAGCGGCCACTTCGCGCTGCCAAGCGTCATTGATATCGAGGCTGTCGTGGTAGAAGGCCGACATCGCCCCAACGACGCCAACCATGGTGGCCATCGGGTGGCTGTCGCGACGGAAACCGCGGAAGAAGTTGTGCATCTGTTCATGCACCATGGTGTGACGCGTCACGCGGCTTTCGAAATCGGCCAACTGATCGGCGGTGGGCAACTCACCATAAAGCAGCAAGAAACACACTTCGAGATGGGTCGATTCGGCGGCCAGCTGTTCAATCGGATAGCCACGATACAAAAGCTCGCCCTTGTCGCCGTCGATAAAGGTGATCGCACTTTCGCAAGCGGCGGTCGAGGTGAAGCCGGGATCATAGGTGAACACATCCGCATCGGCGTAAAGTTTGCGGATATCGACCACATCGGGGCCCATGGTGGGCGAGTAGATCGGCAGATCATAGGTCTTGCCGTCAAGGTTCAGCGTCGCGGATCTGTTGGTCTCGGTCATCATGCGTCCCCATTATATGGCGGCCACCCGGGAGGGGAGGCGGTTCCGTTCAGACCCGGTTGGCGCAAATCAGGCTGCGGCATCGGCAATCCGGGCAATCGTTTCTTTCTGGCCGAGGACCAGCATCATGTCATAAACACTTGGCGTCGCCGTCCGCCCTGCCAGTGCCGCCCGCAAGGGCGTAGCCAGTTTGCCAAATCCGATTCCGTTTTCGGCAGCAATTTCGGTGAGCAGCGGCTCAAGTGAGTCTTTGTTCCACCTAACATTTTGCAGGCGCGGCGTCAATGTTTTCAGTATACCACGGGATACCGTGTCTAGGGACTTGGCCGCAGCCTCCTCCGGCTCAATCGGTCGTGATGCCATGATAAAAGAAGCTTTATCAATAAGTTCCGGGAATGTCTTCGCGCGATCTTTTAGGCAATACATCCCCCTGGCGAACAGCGCGTGTTGCTGCTCCGACAGGGCTGGCCGACCGGAGGCGGCCAGAAAGGCCGTCAATTCATGCAGCAGCGCAGCATCGCCTGTCATCGCAATGTGATGGCCACAGGTGTTTTCCAGTTTCTTGAAATCAAGCCGGGCCGGCGCGCGGCCGATACCCGCAAGATCGAACATCTTTACGGCCTCAGCCGTGGTGAAAATCTCGGCGTCGCCATGCGCCCAACCGAGCCGTGTGAGATAGTTGCGCATCCCCGCCGCCGGGTAGCCCATGGCCTGATACTCTTCCAGCCCGGTGGCGCCGTGGCGTTTCGACAGTTTCTTGCCATCCGGCCCGTGGATCAGCGGAATATGCGCCCAGATTGGGATATCCCAGCCCATCGCCGTATAGACCATCGCCTGACGCGCGGCGTTGTTCAAATGATCATCCCCCCGGATCACATGTGTGACGCCCATATCGTGATCATCCACAACAACCGCCAACATATAGGTGGGGTTACCATCCGAGCGTAAACAAATCATATCATCCAGAGTAGAATTCTGGATCACCACACGGCCCTGAACCTGATCGCTGATCACGGTTTCCCCGGTTCTGGGCGCGCGCATTCTGATCACATAGGGCGTATTGGGGTGTTTGGTAGCGTCGACATCGCGCCAAGGGCTTTGGAACTGGGCGTAGGTGCCGCTGGCCTCGGCCTCGGCGCGAAATGCGGCGATTTCTTCTTGGGTGGAAAAGCACTTATAGGCCGTTCCGCGCCCAAGCATCTGATGCGCCACTTCGGCGTGACGGTCTTTGCGGTCATATTGGCTGATGACCTCGCCATCCCAATCAAGGCCGAGCCACGTGAGGCCTTGCAAGATCGCAGCCGTCGCCTCGGGGGTAGAGCGTTCGCGGTCGGTATCCTCGATTCGCAGCAAAAACTTGCCACCGCGCCCGCGTGCATAAAGCCAGTTGAACAGCGCCGTGCGCGCGCCACCGATGTGCAGATAGCCGGTGGGGGAAGGGGCAAAGCGGGTGACGATGGGGGCAGTCATGCGGCGTCCTTAAAAACGGGCCGGTCAGGTTAACCTTTCGGAAACCATGAGCGGAGTAATCTGGCGCAAGCTTTAGGCAAAGATGGGGCGGGAAACAAGGTGGCGGGCCTGAAAGCGGTCTTGACGATGCCGTTTGCGGCGCTGCTTGCGGCGCGGGGAACGCTGTTTCCCTGGCTGGCGGTGTTTCTGGCGCTGGGCATCTCGATCTGGTTCGCGCTGCCCTTCGAGCCGGGGCTTGGGATTTACGCGCTGGTGGCGCTGGGGCTGGGATTATGCGCGCTGGCCTATTGGCGGGGGCCGGATGCGATGCAGCCACTGGCGGCTGCAGGCATGGCGCTGTTGGCGGGGGGGCTTGCATCGGGAATTCGGGTGCATTTGGTGGCCGCCCCGATGCTCGATTTTCGCTTTTACGGCGCGGTGCAGGGCCGGGTGATCGAGATTGACCGCTCCCAAACAGATGCCTTGCGGATCTTGCTGGATCAGGTGGTGCTAGAGGATGTGGCCCCTGCGCGCACACCCGTCACGGTGCGGATTTCGCTGCGTGGAGCAGGGGTTACACCAGAGCCGGGGCAAGTGGTGTTGCTGACGGGGTTTCTGTCGGCCCCCGAAGCCGCGGCCGAACCGGGCGGGTTTGACTTCCGACGGATGGCGTTTTTCGATCAATTGGGGGCGGTGGGCTATACGCGCTCGCCCGTGATGCTGTGGCAAGAGCCGCAGGCGGGAACGCAAGAGATCAACCGGCTGCGCACAAGGCTTTCCAATGCGATCATGGCGGCGGTGCCGGGTGATGCGGGGGCGTTTTCCAGCGGGGTGATGACGGGGGATCGGTCTGGAATTTCGCTCGATACGGTGAAAGCGTTGCGTGATTCGAATCTGGCGCATTTGCTGGCGATTTCGGGGATGAACATGGCATTCCTGACCGGGTTCGTGTTTTTTCTGGTGCGCTATGGCGTGGCTTTGGTGCCGCCAGTGGCCTTGCGGATCAATAGTAAGAAAGTGGCGGCGGTGGCGGCTTTTGGCGTGGCGCTGTTTTATCTGCTGCTGTCGGGGGCGAATGTGGCGACCGAGCGGGCGTTTTTGATGGTTTGCGTGATGCTGGGGGCGGTGCTTTTGGACCGCCGGGCGCTGAGCCTGCGCACTGTGGCGCTGGCGGGGATCGCCTTGATGCTGACCCAGCCCGAATCTTTGGCCGAGCCGGGGTTTCAGCTTTCCTTTGCCGCCACCGTGGTGCTGATTGCGGGCTATGGCGCGCTGAGCCGGGGGGTGATGGCGCAAAAGCTGCCGCGCTGGATGATGCCGCTCTATACTCTGGTGTTGACCTCGGTGCTGGCAGGGCTGGCGACCGCGCCCTTTGCCGCGGCACATTTCAACCGATTTACCGATTACGGTTTGTTGGCCAACCTGCTGACGGTGCCGATGATGTCCTTGCTGATGGGAGCGGGGGCGGTGGCGGCGCTGCTGGCGCCGATTGGGCTGGCATGGCC
>CBDUEF010000160.1:0-6262 GCA_965366095.1 uncultured Cypionkella sp.
GTTTCGCAAACCTGGGTCGATCCCCAAAACCCGCATTTCCGCCCCTTTTTCATTCTTTTTTCAAATTAGCACGAAATGAGAACATCCGCCAAGGTGAAATCTGGACTTGGCTTGGCCAGTGCAAAGAACCATGCAAGTGCAGAAATTCGACCCTCCTCAGGCCATTCGCGACGGATTGGGCAAAAATACCGTATGCGCCTATGAAATAAAGGCGAAATTGCGGCAAATAGTCATGCGTCGGGCGCAAGGCTGTCATGCTTGGGCATGGCTTGCTTCGCATCTGCAGCAAGACTAGATAGTCCACATCGAAGGCAAGACGCCGACGAATACATCAGTTTTGAAAGGATAACCGCTATGGCCGCCTATGTGTCGTCCCAAGCGGCGCCAGTTGGCGCCATCTCGCTTCTCCGTGTTGCTCACTTTGTGAGCGAAACCCTCTCTACCCTGTCCGCATGGAATGACGCACGCGTCACCCGTGGCGCTTTGGGCAAATTGTCTGACCGCGAGTTGGACGATATCGGCCTTTGCCGTGGCGATGTGGACATGATCGGTCGTTGATCCCGATCCTGTAATGCTGAAAGCCGCTGTCACCCGACAGCGGCTTTTTTCATATCTGCTGATCTATGTTTGAGTCCGAAAGCCACACTCTGCGCCCCCTAATGGAAGCGCGCTTTCACTTTGGCGATCTGATCGGAAACCATCAAAGTTACTGGATCCGCCTGCATCAGCCAACCGCCAAGGCGATCAAAGCCCTCACCGGATTGCAAAGAGGCAACGCGCTCTTGGTAGGATGTCTCTCCGACAAAATGATATATCGTTCCTTTGAGCCCAAAGACCGAAAGAGCAACGAACACCAAAGGCAGAAAAATCGAACGACGTTTGCGGGGTTTCTGGTAATAGTAGGAGCGGCCAAGCGTGCCAGCAGCCTCGAAGGCGAATCCCTTTGCCCGGGCCTTTTCAAGGCGGGCAATACGGCCATAGAAATCAACCAGATTCGGGTCGGACATCTTCAACACTCCACACACATCCGGCCCCCGCCATAATTTCAATGTGAACCCCGATTGTGGCAAATTTTGGGCAACCAGCAAAAATTCCTCAAAAACGCCTTACTTTCGCCTTAGCACCAAGGTCGACCATTCTCCGATATCGTCCCGTCCAACGGGATCGAACCCTGCGGCCACATAGGCTGCTGTCACGGCTTCGGCCTGCACAACCAATAATCCTGACAGTATAATCAGCCCTTGTGGCGAAAGATGGGCGGCCATCGGCGGCGCAAGCTCGATCAGGGGGCCTTTCAGAATATTGGCAAAGACCAGATCAAAGGGCGCGGCTTCGGCCAGACGCGGATGCGCAAAACCAGCGGCCTCAAGACATTCGATCCGGCCCTCAAAGCCATTGATGCTGACATTGGCCTCGGCCACATCAACCGCAACCTCATCAATATCTGACGCAATAACATGCGCTTGCGGCAAAACAGCCGCCGCCGCCATGGCAAGAACGGCGGTTCCGCAGCCGATATCCGCCACTTTAGCAGGCGCAAAGCCACTCGAAATCAGCGCATCAAACGCCCGCAGACAGCCCAGGGTCGTGCCGTGATGGCCTGTGCCAAAGGCCACTGTCGCCTCGATCTGCAACGCCACACGCCCCTCGGGCACCTTGTCGGCATCATGGCTGCCGAACACAAAGAACCGACCGGCTTCTACCGGGGCCAATTCGCGGCGCACCTTGGCGACCCAATCAATTTCGGGCAATTCCGACAACACAAAGGGCTTGGCCCCAAACGCCAGCGCCAGCACTTCAAGCATGGTCTCATCTGGCGGCTCAAGAAAATAGACGCCAACTTCCCACAGCCCCGAATCATCCTCAATCTCGAACACCCCCACGCCGGTCGGCTCGGGCTGCAGCTTTTCCACCGCATCGGCCAAAGCTTGGGCGGCATCCTCTCCCATTACGGTGGTCAGGGCGGTAAAAGTGGGCATGGCGCGTTTCCTTTTGTCTTTCGGGCCTAATAGAAACTTTGCGGGTCAATGTCGATCACCAGCCGCAGATTGTTCGGCGGCTTTAGCTGCGCCACCCATTCCGACAGCGCCGCTTGCAAAGGCGCGGTCTTATCAGCCTTGACCAGCAGGCGCACCCGATGCCTGCCGCGTACCCGTGCAATCGGGGCGGGTGCAGGGCCAAACACCTGCGCACCGATGCGGCGTAGGGGCGCATCGCGGCGGGCCAATTCGCCCGCGAAATCGAACACCTGCGCCACATCGGGCGAGGATAGGATGATCCCGGCCATCCGCCCATAAGGCGGCACCCCTGCCGCGCGGCGCTCAGCCGCTTCGGCCTTCCAGAACGCCTCTTCATCGCCGCCCAAGATGGCGCGGATCACGGGATGCTCGGGCTGATGGGTCTGCAACCAGGCCTCGCCCTTTTTCTCGGCCCGCCCCGCCCGCCCGGCCACTTGGCGCATCAGTTGAAATGTCCGCTCTGCCGCGCGCAGGTCAGACCCCTGTAAACCGAGGTCCGCATCAATCACTCCCACGAGGGTGAGCAGCGGAAAGTTATGCCCCTTGGCCACGATCTGCGTGCCGATGATGATATCGGCAGCCCCTTCGGCAATCTTCAAAATCTGCTCTTTCAGCGCCCGCGCCGAGCCAAAAAGGTCAGACGACAGCACCGCCAACCGCGCCTCCGGGAAGCGCGCCGCCACCTCTTCGGCCAAGCGCTCGACCCCCGGCCCCACGGCGGCCATCCGCCCCTCTACGCCGCAAGACGGGCAAACCACAGGCACCGGTTTCGTTGCGCCGCATTGATGGCAGACCAGCCGCTTTAGAAACCGATGCTCGACCATCCGCGCATCGCAATCATCGCAACCGACCTGATGCCCACAGGCGCGGCAAAGGGTAATCGGCGCAAAGCCGCGGCGGTTCAAGAACAGCATCGCCTGCTCGCCTCGCCCGATCCGCACGGTTACCTCTGCCGCCAGCTTCTCGGAAATCCAGCGGTCCGAAGCCAGCTTTTCCGCCCGCATATCGATGGCTTTCATCACGGGCAGTTCGGCCACCCCATAGCGGCTCCCAAGATCAAGCCGCCCGTATTTGCCCGCCTCCACATTCACCCAAGACTCTAGCGATGGCGTGGCCGAGGCCAAAACCACCGGCACGCCCTGAATAGCGGCGCGCAGCACCGCCATATCGCGGGCGTGATACATCACCCCGTCCTCTTGCTTGTAAGAGCTGTCATGTTCCTCATCGACAACGATCAGGCCCAGATCCTGAAACGGCAAAAACAGCGCCGAGCGCGCGCCCACCACCATCCCCGCCTCGCCGCGCCCGACCATCTTCCACAGCCGCCGCCGCTCGGTCATCGTCACGCCCGAATGCCATTCCGCCGGGCGCGCGCCAAACCGCGCCTCGACCCGCGCCAGAAAATCCGCCGTCAGCGATATTTCGGGCAGCAAAACCAAAGCCTGCCGCCCTTGGCGCAAACATTCGGCCACCGCCTCAAGATAAACCTCGGTCTTGCCCGATCCGGTCACGCCCTTGAGCAGGGTCGCGGAATATCCCCCCTGCGCGACCAAGGCCACCAAAGCATCCCCCGCCGCAATCTGATCCCCCGCCAGCCGCGAGCCATCCGACGGCACCAGATGCGGATAGGGCAAATCGCGCGGCGCGTCCTCTTCCAACACCACCCCCAGCTTGACCAAGCCCTTGACGACCGAAGCCCCACAGGCGGCCTCTTCCGTCAACTCGCCCAAAGTCACCGGGGCCGCGCCAAAGCGGCGCAACGCCTCCACCACCCGAAACCGCGCTTCGGTCATCTGGTTGGGAATGGCGCTGCTCAATTTGAACACCTTGCGCATCGAGGGCGCATCGCCCAACCCCGGCGCGCGGGTGGCCAGCCGCAGCATCGCGGCCAATGGTGTCAGCGTATACTCCGCCGCCCGCGTCAGAAACTGCCGCAACTCGGCCCGCATCGGCGCTGCATCCAGCACGCGGTTGATCGGCCTGATCCGGGCGGGATCAAACTTACCCTCGCCCTTGCCCCAAACCACGCCCAACACCCGGCGCGGCCCCAAGGGCACCTCGACAAAATCGCCATCGCCGCAGCCGCCTTCGGGCGATTTATAGTCCAGCAAGCGGCCCAAAGGCTCTGTCGTCAGCACCGCGACCAACTCTCCTGCCTCATAAACCCGCTCGACCACCATCCGACCTTTCCCTTTCCCGCGCTTTTGAGGTAAACCCACCCAAGAGCCATCACAACCGCCCAAAGGACCGCGCCCATGAAATTCTTTGTTGATACCGCCGATGTTGCCGCCATTTCCGAATTGAACGATCTGGGAATGGTGGATGGCGTCACCACCAACCCCTCGATCATCCTGAAATCCGGGCGTGACATTCTGGAAGTGACGCGGGAAATCTGCGCCATCGTCTCGGGCCCGGTTTCCGCCGAAGTGGTGGCGATGAAGGCCGATGACATGATCGCCGAGGGCCGCAAGCTTGCCGAGATCGCGCCCAATATCACTGTGAAAGTGCCGCTGACATGGGACGGCCTGAAGGCCTGCAAAGTGCTGACGGGTGAGGGCAAAATGGTCAACGTGACCCTGTGCTTTTCCGCCAATCAGGCGCTGATCGCAGCCAAAGCCGGGGCCACTTTCATCTCGCCCTTCGTGGGCCGTATGGATGACATCAACCTTGACGGGATGGAGTTGATCTCCGACATCCGCCAAATCTATGACAACTATGGTTTTGACACCCAAATCCTCGCGGCCTCGATCCGCACGGTGAACCATGTCACCCAAGCCGCCCTGATCGGTGCCGATGTGATCACCGCGCCGCCGTCTATCATCAAAGCATTGGCCAATCACCCGCTGACGGATGCAGGGCTGGCACAGTTTGAAAAAGATTGGGCGAAAACTGGACAGAAAATTCTGTAACCCGCCCAATATGTGTATAGTGCCGCAAATTGGGTGAAGAACGGGCAGTAACGGCATGATAGATCAGGATTTTCGCGACCGCATCTTGGCGGCACCCGAAGCCATCCTTGAAGACCGCGATGTGATGAACGCGCTGATCGGCGCGAATGAGCGCCTGATGGGCAGCAATATCGTCGATCTGCGCGGCATCGCGATGGAGCGTCTTGAGGGCCGGCTGGATCGGCTCGAAGACACCCATCGCACGGTTATTGCCGCCGCCTATGAAAATCTGGCCGGCACCAATCAGGTGCATCGCGCCATCCTGCAACTGCTGGACCCGCTAACGTTCGAAGAGTTTCTGCAAACCCTGAATGCCGAAGTTGCCCCCACTCTGCGCGTCGATTGCGTGCGCCTTGTGCTGGAATCGGTGCAGGATTCCGAAGACCCGTCCTTGCGCAAACTGGGCGAGGTTTTGTATGTCGCCGAGCCCGGCTTTGTGGCGGACTATATCTCGGGCGGGCGCAATATCCCGCTGCGCCCGGTGGTGCTGCGGCAGGTTTTGCCCGCATCCGATGCGCTTTACGGCGAGCGCGCGGGTTGGATCAGGTCCGAGGCGCTGATGAAGCTCGATTTCGGCAAGGGCCGTTTGCCCGGCATGCTGGTGCTGGGGGCAGAGGATCCGCATCAGTTCAAACAAACCCATGGCACTGATCTGTTGGGCTTTTTCGCCGGAGTATTCGAGCGCACCATGCGCCGCTGGCTGTCGTGACCGGGCTGTCGGCCGCCGAACAGGATGCCTTGGCCAAATGGCTGGACCATCTGCGCGCGCTTGATGGCGCGGCTGCCAATACGATCACCGCCTATGCAAGCGATGTGAGACGGTTCTTGCAGTTCCTCACCCAGCATCGTGGCGAAACCGCAGGGCTTGCGGCGCTGATGACCCTGCCCAGCAGCGATTTGCGCGCCTGGATGGCATCTGAGCGCGCGCGCGGGATTTCGGCGCGCTCCTTGGCCCGCGCGCTGTCCTCGGTGAAAAACTTCACCCTCTGGCTTTCGGAACGCCACGAAGGCCCCGATCAGGCCGGCACCATCCTCTCAGCACGCGGCCCGAAGTTTCGGCGCAAATTGCCGCGCCCCTTGGCCGAAGATGCGGCCTTTGCCATGATCGACACTGTGGGCGAGCAGGCGCGCGAAGATTGGATCGCAGCCCGCGATATGGCGGTGATCACCCTGCTTTACGGCTGCGGCTTGCGGATTTCCGAGGCTTTGGGCCTGACCGGCGCCGCCCATCCCCTGCCCAACACTCTGCGGATCAAGGGCAAGGGCGGCAGGGAGCGGCTGGTGCCCGTATTGCCC
>CBDUEF010000161.1:0-6190 GCA_965366095.1 uncultured Cypionkella sp.
GCCCAAGGCTGCCTTCGTGGATGTAGATATCCTCCATGAAAACAGGCAGGCCAACGACTTTCACCGTAATTCCGAGCTCTTCGCGGAACTCGCGGATGACTGCTTCCTCTGCGGTCTCACCGAACTCGACCGAACCGCCGAGAGGGCGAACATCCTTCACACGTCCAGCGTCATCCAGAACTTCTGCGGCAAGAAGGTCGCCTCCACGCCAATGGAGGCCGAGGGCTTTGAAGCGGATTCTGGGTGCAGGACGCCAAGTAGTCATCATTGGGAATTACAGAGCAGCATCACTGGACGCAATGGGCCGCTCCTCGCGTCATTCATGTTTGCTTCGACGTGGTCGGTTTGAGGTGCCGTACACATGCAACCAGCGCGACCGAGCAGCGTCGCCGATGCGGACATGGGCAAAGTAGATCTGATTGAGAAAGGCACCACTGCGCAACTCAAGTCCGTCTTTACTGCGGGCACCCGTGAATTAAGCAGCGCTCTTCCATTTTAGCGGGGTGAGGTTCACGATGCTTTCATCGACACTGACCATCACATCGCCGTCCTGAATATTGATCTGCAGTTTCATCGTGCGGCTTGCCAGTTTCGCCAGCGCACCGGTGTCGGCCTCGGAAAAATTGATCACCTGAAGATTGTCAAAACGGGTAGTGCTGTTTTTGATCTTATCCCACCAGATCTCGGCCGTCCTGCCGCCATAGGGATAGACGATGACCTTTTCGGCCTTGCTGCAGGATTGCCGCATTACCTTCTCGCTGGGAAGCCCCAGAGCCACCCAGACATCCAGCTCGCCGCTCAGGCTTTTTTGCCAAATGTCGGGCTCGTCATCGGTTGAAAGACCCTTGGTCATTTCCAAGGCCTCATGGGCATTGAGCGCAAAGGCGATAAGGCGCAGCATCAGCCGTTCGTCCGTCTCTGAGGGATGTTTGGCGACGGTCAGCTTATGGGTCTCGTAATAGTGACGATCCATGTCGGAGACCGAGAGCTCGACTTTATAAATGGTGGCATTTTGCGCCATGATTTGTCCCAAACCTGCAAAGATTGGGCTGCTTACTTGGTCTGGCGGCGTTGTGAAAGCAGATAGCTGTGCCGGAAGCTGCCTAGACCATTGCCAAAGCAACAGGGTCGGGGGCCAGGATCTCGCCTGCATCCAACAGCAGGTCTTCGCGAAACTGATCGGCCACAAGTTGCACGCCGACCGGATTTGACCCGACCGAGCCGGTGGTGACGGTCAGGCCCGGCAGGCCCATGAAGGGGAGGGCGATCATGGTAAGCTGCGCTTGCAGCACCGCATCGAAGGCGGTGGGCGAGGCCACATCCAGGTGATCGGCAAAGGGCAACTCGCCTGACACCGGGCAGAGGACCAGCGGGTATTCCGCCAGAAAGCCGCGCCACAGCCGGGTGAGGCGCGCGCGCGCCTTCAGGGTCGCCATCATTTCGAGCAGATTGATCTCGGGGCAATGGCGGCTCATCTGTTCATAAACGAAATTTGCGTCCGGATCGTTTTCGGCGCGCAAGGCGGCGGTGCCGTCCTGTCGAAACTCGGCCATCCAGAGGCGCAACTGCAGATCCCGCGCCTCGCGCAGGGGCGGCGGTGCGACCTCTTCAACCTGATAGCCCGCATCGCTCAGTTTGGCTGCCGCGGCGCGCAGCGCATCGCGGACAGGCTGCGCCACCTGCATGCCATCGGGCGCCTCGACATAGGCAACCCGGCGCGACACATCGGCCCCGCGCAGCGGCATAGGCTGCCACCAGGGGTCGCGCATGTCGCCTGCGGCCATGGCCGTCAAGGCGAGCCGCAGATCAGGGATCGAGCGCGCCAGCGGCCCCGAGACCGCCATCAACTGCCCGCCGATCAGCCGATCTCCGGCGGTCGGGTTGAAGCTGGCAACTCGCCCGAGCGACGGGCGCAGGCCGTGCACGCCGCAGGCATAGGCCGGGTATCGGATCGACCCAGCGATGTCAGTGCCATGGCCGATTGCCCCCATGCCCGAGGCGACCGCAGCCCCGGCGCCGCCGGACGAGCCTCCTGGCGTCAGCGTCGCGTCGCGCGGATTTGTCGTAGCGCCATGAAGGCTGTTGCGGGTGAACCATCGCAGCGAAAAGGCGGGAGTGTTCGTGCGGCCGACGATGATCGCACCTGCATTGCGCAGGTTGGCCACCACAGGGCTGTCGAGCTCTGCCACCAAGCCAGCTTGGCGGCGCAGACCGTTCGTGGTGGCAAAGCCAGACTGGTCGACATTCACCTTGATCGTCACTGTAGTGCCGGTCAGCGCGCCCGGAGCCTTACCACGGGCCAGAGCGATGTCCGCGGCTTTTGCAGCGGCAAGCGCCTGCTCATCCATCCTCTGGACAATGCTGTTCAGGGCTGGGTTCACGGCCTCGATCCGTTGCAGAACCGAAGCAACGGCTTCCGTGACGGAAATCTGCCGCTCGGCAATGAGCGGCGCGAGTTTGCTTGCAGTCAGTTTCCACAGTTCGGACATATGATCTTTCCGCTAAGGCCAGCCTTTGCTCAAATATCGATCCGGCAAAGTTAGAATGACAGCCCAATCCGAGCGCGACAATCGGCAAAACTGGCAAATTTGGGCTCGTATGCGTTGAACGCGCTTGCGAGGCGCAGACGGTCACTTAGGGCGCTCATCTTATTGTTGGTGCCGGACCGCCCTAAGCTGCCGGTCAGCCACTCCTTGCTGCATAGCCGCATTCCTCAAAGCTGCCGTTCAGTTTGTGGTGCAATCCGGCGGTTCCTCATCGCCATCTATCCGCTCCGCATTCCACTCACCTTGCAACTTGGACAGGGAAGCAGGGCAGGCTAACGCTGCCAGTGATTTCCATCCATCGCCACGAGGCAGGGCGGCTGATCCGCCATGAAGCGCTGGAACTGCGGCGGCGACAGCTTCTTGCGGAAGAAGACCGTCCCGTCCGCGGCCGCGCCGTGCAACTGGAACACATTCTTTGCCAGGTCGACGCCGATGATGCTAATTTCCTTCATGGATGCCCTTTCGTTTCCCTTGTGACTTCAGTATCACAAGCATGGCGCGTTGCGACGCCGTTGGGGAGAGAGCGGTATCCACCCCATCTCCGGGCGTGGCAAGATCAAAAAACATCTAGCTACCGTTCCCCCATCCAACTGATTTATGCGCGACCGGTACATTTCTTACCATTCAAGCGTTATCTGGCCAGTCTTAAGATCCAAATGACCGCGTCTGACAGTACCTTGCGCGTCGCATCGTCAAATGCGGCGACAACCGCGAGCGTGTCACTGCTGGTTGCAAGAGCGGTCTGGTCAAATCGGTGGGTCGCGACAAGACTGCCATCTCTTTCGCGCACCAATGTCATGGTTAGCCCTACACGAACCGGAGTTGCTGCGAGACCCGTAGCCGGGGCTTCGGCCTGAAAGTCATTAACCTCGACCAGCAGCCGGTAGTCGGGCACCAGTCCAGCGCCATCGCGCCCGACAAGCCGAAACGCACCGCTGTTTTGCAGCGATGACACGATCAAACCTTGCAAAAGCAATGGGGTGGGGTCGACCCAGCGCCCCTTGGGCAGGTATTCGGCCTGCAATGAGTTTGGCTTGATCAGAATGCGGTCGGTTGCCAACGCTCCACTAGAGGTGGGGAGTTCCACCACAAGATGTCGGCTTGAACTTCGCCCGCCCCCGCCGCCTTGCGGCGTCGAAAGCGTATAGGCATCCAGATTTTCTGTGGCCTTGGACAAGGCTCCACAGGCTGAAAGCGCGGTTAATGTGCCTGCGGCCAGGACCGTACGTCGTGATATTGCAGTCATTGGCATCCTCATTTTTTATAGACAGGCGTGCGGTTTCCAAGGAAAAATCGGGCGGGGTCGCGCTGCATATTGGCGACCAACTTAGATATGTCGGCAAGCAATCGCGAGCCTTTCTGGCCAAGCGTGGTGAACTGCGGCAAGCCCTTTTCGGCAAAATCATTTACATGCTTCAATCCGGTTTGGGCCTGATCCATCACCGCGCTAAAATCGCCAAGTGCAATCTGGACATCTGACAGAGATTTGCGGGCGTCTGTGATGGCCCCATCCGCATTCTTTGCGACGCCGTCCAGCTTGTCTGAAAAGGTCGCGATGTTTTCGGCCGCGGCAGAAAGGCTGACCGACGCCGTGCTCATATCGTCCATGACTTTGGTTAACCTTCCCGACGAGTCATTCAGGTTTTTCAGAATTTCGCCAACATGCGTTGCATTCTCGGGTGTTGTGAATTTGTTGATATTCTCCAACACCGAGGTGGCCTGTTTTAGCAAGTCCGGGGCATCGGCGATCAGGCTTTGCACCGCCGTGCTTTTCGAGGGAATCTCGGCGACACCCGTCAAGGGGTCAATGGGAAGGCGTGGGTTATCTGTGGTGCCGCCGTCCAGTCCTACGAAGGCAACCCCGGTCACCCCCTGTGAGGCCAAAGTCGCCTCGGTGCCCTGACGGATTGGGGTGTTGGCAGAAACTTCGATGCGCACCCTGACCTTTGACTCTGCGGTGCGGTCAAGTGCGATGGTCAGAACCTTGCCCACATCAACGCCGTTGAACCGCACCGGGCTGTATTCTGCGAGGCCCGGCACCTGATCGAACAGGATGTCGTATTGGGTATAGGTCTTGTCGATCTGAACCTTTGCCAACCAAAGGAAAAACCCAAGGCCTGCAAAAATGGCAATGATCGTGAAGGCTCCGATGAGGACATAGCTCGCGCGGGTTTCCATGATCTATCCTGCCAATGCTGCGTGGGCACGGGGCCCGTGAAAATACGCGTGGACCCAAGGGTCATCCACTGCAAGCATCTCCTTCATGGTGCCTGTGACCAGAACCTTGCCGCGGGCCAGAACCGCAATCCGCTCGCAGGTGGCATGCAAGGTATCCAGATCATGCGTCACCAGAAAGACCGACAGGTTCAGCGCCTTGCGCAGCGTGCCGATCAGCGCGTCGAATTCCGACGCGGCAATCGGGTCAAGGCCAGCGGTGGGTTCGTCCAAGAGCAGAATCTCGGGGTCCAAGGCCAAGGCACGGGCCAATCCGGCCCGCTTGCGCATGCCGCCTGACAGCTCCGAAGGATACAAGTTTCCGGCCTTCGCTGGCAAACCGGCCATTGCAAGCTTCAGGTCGGCGAGAGATCTGCGCGTTTGCGCAGGCAGGTTCGCATACATCTTGAGCGGCACTTCGACATTCTCGCGCACGGTCAGCGCGGAAAACAGTGCACCGCCCTGAAACATCACGCCCCAGCGCGACCGCGTGGCCAGCATGTCGCCTTTCAAGACGTCGACACCCAGCACCGTCACCGAGCCGGCATTTGGCTTTTGCAAACCAACGATACTGCGCAAAAGCACTGACTTGCCGGTCCCGGATGCACCGACAACCCCCAGAACTTCGCCGCGCATCAGGTCGATGTCGAGCCCATTATGCACCACGGATTTGCCAAATTTGTTCACCAACCCGCGCACCTCGATGACCGCCTTACCCTCCGTCATAGCCCGGCCGACGCAAACAGAATCGAAAAAGCAGAATCGACCAGAATGACCATGAATATCGCCTGCACCACGGCACGCGATGTCAATCGGCCAAGGGATTCAGCATTGCTTTTGACCTGCATGCCCTGAAAGCACCCCACCACGCCGATGATTAGCGCAAAGAACGGCGCTTTGGCCAAGCCCACCAGATAGTGATTCACATCGACGTCCAGAAGCCGGACCTTAAACATGCCAGGCGAGATACCAAGTTCTTGCCACGCCATAAGGGCCCCCCCAAGTAAACCGGATATGTCAGCGATCAGCCCAAGAACCGGTAACATGACCAGAAGCGCCAAAACGCGCGGAAGAACCAACACTTCGATGGGATCGAGGCCGAGCGTTCGCATGGCGTCGACTTCTTCTTGCATCTTCATCGACCCAATGGCTGCGGTAAATGCCGAGGCTGACCTTCCTGCGACAATGATGGCCGTGAGCAAAATGCCCAACTCACGCAAGATCGAGATTGAGATGAGGTCAACGACATAAACCTCGGCCCCGAATTGGCGCAGTTGGTCCGCGCCCTGATAGGCAATGACGATCCCGATAAGAAAAGACATCAACGCAACAATCGGCACGGCGTTCAGTCCAGTTTCCTGCATGTGGAACACCAGCGACGTAAACCGCAGTCGCCATGGGCGGATCAGGGTGAGGGCAAGCGCCACCAC
>CBDUEF010000162.1:0-6165 GCA_965366095.1 uncultured Cypionkella sp.
GGACCGGGCCATCCGGTTGATCGCGGTTGGGTAGAAACCCGTTTTGTTCTCGTATGTTCTCATAAAGTTCTTTACATGTGGTTAATCATGTGAGAACAATAGGGCAACAAGCAAGCGGAGGTTTCCATGTTGAACGAACTTAAAGACATCCTGAGCCGCGCCCAATCCACGGCGCTTGAGGATACGCTTGGCGTGGTCTCGCTGTTTGTGTTGCTGTTCGCGGGGCTTAGCTTTGCGGGCGGCGCCTGATCCATTCTTACTGCCTGCGGTCTTTTAATACCGGGCCCGCGCTTGTCCCCAAGTTTAGCGCCTCAAGGTTGCCCGACCTTACGCCCGGTCCAAGACACGCCACTTGCCGCCGCCATCCCATCGGATGTGCGGCGGTTTTTTTGCTTTGCGATGCCTGACGCCTTGTTTTGATGCCCGGCCCTTGGCTGGTTGCGCCCGCGTGTTCCTGTCAGAAGGTTGTCGCGGCGTCTAACGGCCAGATCGGGCGGCGCACTTTTGCATAGGGGCGGCGTGACATGTTGGGCGTGGAAAGTGCGCCGCTGTCACAAACGATCACCTTGCCCGCGATTGGCTCAAAGGCGGCCCGGAAATGCTGCATGCTTTTGAGGGCAAGCACCGCCTTCTTGGTCGGGTCGATCCCAAAAGCGTAAAGCTGCTGGCGGTCAAGCATCTGTTCGCGCTCGGTCACGATCAGAATATCGATCCCGTCAACGCGGAAAACCGCAGTTGGGCCATAGGTGTGATCCAGGCCGCCCAGCATCGGCCCATCGCCGCGATAGGCCCCATCCGACAGGGTGATGATCGTGCCGGTCAGGGTCAAAGGGCCGCCGCCAAACGCCGGATCGCATTTGCCGCCGACCGCCAAGGTAACCGTGTCGCCCTGTTTGTGGCGGTGCAGCGTTGCCGCAGCTTCGGGGTCTATCATCGGCGAAAAGACCGCGTTGGCCAGTTTGACATCCAAAAGCGCGCGCAAAAGATTGGTGGCATCGCCATAAGCGCCCGATCCGGGATTGTCGGCGTAATCGGCGATCACCAGCGGGCCGTTCGAGGCATCAAAGCCGCGCGCGATTTCGGCGGCCTTGGTCACGTCAAGAAACTCATTCTGGCCGCTGAACCGCGCGTCCCAGATCGCGCGGGCATGGGCATCGGCGATTGCCGCAGCACGGGTCTGCGCCCCTGCGGTGGCGCGGTCATAGGTGACAAAGACGCTTGGCCCCATCTCATGGATATCGGCATCGGAAAAGCCTGCGTTCAGCGATACCGACAGGATACCCGGCTCGGTTTCCTCGGCACGGGCCAGTTCGTATTGGGCCACCATTGGCCCCGCATCCGAGCGGCCTGCGTTGATCTCGTCCATCATCGGCACTGCGCGGCGCAGGGTTGCGGGCTGTGTCTGCCCGGCCATGGCGCTGTGCAAAAGCTCGGCCGCCAGTCGTCCGCATTCGACCATGTCAATATGCGGATAGGTTTTGTAGGACACCCAAATCTGCGCATTCTCGGCCATATAGGCGGTGGCATTGGCATGCAGATCCAATGTTACGGAAATCGGCAGATCAGGGCCGACAATGGCGCGCAACCGGCGCAGCAACTCGCCCTCGCCGTCTTCGCAAAAATCGCATACCTGCGCGCCGTGCAGGCTCAGCAAAATGCCGTCGATCCGGCCTTTGTGGGCGGTGACATCGCGGCAGATGATCCCTGCGATATGGTCATAGGCGGCGCGCGACACCGGCCCCGCAGGCGAGGCAAGGGCGGAAATGGAATGGATCATCTGCCAGCCGTTTTTGCTCGCCACCTCCACAAACCCGGCAAGTTCTGTATTGGCCGCGCCGCGCGCAGCTATGGCGGCATCGCCTTCGATCAGGCAGTCGATGGCAAAATCATGCAGCTCGGTCAGCCCCTTTTTGAAGGTGTTGTTTTCGGAAACGAATTCGGCGGAAAGGACGGTGAAGGTCATGGTTTGGCTTTCATAACGGGTGGAAACAGGCGACAGGATGGCCGGGTGCAATTTCGGCCAGAGGCGGCATGGCCTCGCGGCATTGCGCCGTGACATAGGGGCAACGGCCCGCAAAGGCACAGCCTTTGGGCAGATCGAAAGCCGAGGGAATTTCACCGCCAAGGGCTTGTAATGTTTGGCGTTTCATAGGGTCCGGGGTGAAATTGCTGTTCATCAGGGCTTGGGTATAGGGATGACGCGGGCGCGCATCGCGCTGTGGCAAAATCTCGGCCACCGCGCCCAGATACATCACCATGATCCGATCACAGAAATAGCGCACCAGGCCCAGATCATGCGAAATGAACAGATAGGTCAGCCCCAGATCGCGGCGCAGATCTGACAAAAGGCCGATGATCTGCGCCTGTATCGACACATCCAGTGAGGCGGTGGGTTCGTCCAGAACGATGAAATCCGGGGCCTGCGCCAAGGCCCGCGCGATACCGGCGCGCTGGCGCTGGCCACCCGAAAGCTGATGCGGATAGCTGGCGGCCATCGCCGATGAGAGGCCAACCTGCCCAAGCAGGTCGTGAATGCGGCCCGGCGGCGGCGACTCGCCTTGAACCGCAAAGGGCTCGGACAACACATCCGCCAGCGTAAAGCGCGGATCAAGCGAGGCATAGGGATCTTGAAACACCATCGCCATGCGCCTGCGCAAACGGCGCAGATCGCCGCGCGACAGGGTCGTCAGCTCTTGCCCGTCAAAGCTGATCTGGCCCGAGGTGGGCTCGATCAGCCGCAAGACCAGCCGCGCCAGAGTTGACTTGCCGCAGCCGCTTTCGCCAACCACACCCAGCACGCCGCCGCGCTCGATTGTCAGCGACACGCCACGCACGGCCAACATAGAGCGGGGCTTGGCCAAAAAGCCTCCGCCGGTTTCAAAGCGCTTGGTCAGTTGGCTGGCACGGATCAACGGTTCAGCCATTTTTCTGCTCCAACGGATGATGGCAGGCAAAACCGCCACCCTCGGCCAGCGGCGTAAGGTCTGGCTGCTGGGTGCGGCAAGGCCCATCGGCACGGGCGCAACGCGGATGGAACCGGCACCCGGATGGATAGCTTAGCACCGAGGGCACGATGCCCGCGATCCCGGTCAGGCTGCCGGGCGCCATGCCCTCACGCGGGATGCAGCCGATCAACGCGGCTGTGTAGGGATGTGCAGGTTTTGCAAACAGCGCGGCGACAGGGCGGGTTTCGGCAAGCCGTCCGGCATAGAGCACCGCCACCCGGTCACATATCTGCGCCACAACCCCCATGTCATGGGTGATCAGCACCAGCCCGAGATTGTCCTCGCGCACCAATTGGCCAAGGATATGGATGATCTGCGCCTGAACCGTGACATCGAGCGCGGTTGTCGGCTCGTCTGCGATGATCAGATCGGGCTCACCCACCAGCGCCATCGCGATAACGATGCGCTGCTTCATGCCGCCCGACAGTTGATGCGGATAGGCGTCGCAGATCGTGGCCGCCTCGGCGATGCGCATCCGGGTTAGAAAATCGACAGTGCGCGCGCGCGCGGCTTTGCGCGACAGGCCCAGATGCAGCCGTGCGACCACGTCAACCTGTTCGCCGATCCGCTGCACCGGATCAAGCGCTGTCATCGGGTTTTGCGTGACAAAGGCAATGCGTTTGCCGCGATAGGGGCGCAGGGCAGGTTCCGCGAGGGTCGCAAGATCGGTGCCGTCGAACCGCACCGCCCCTTGGGAAATCCGCCCGCCGATCAGCGGCAAAAGCCCGGCGATGGCCAGCGCCGTCAGCGATTTTCCCGAGCCGCTTTCGCCAACCAGCCCCAGGATTTCGCCCTGATCCACCGCAAAGCTGATCTGGGACAGCGGCTCGACCGAACCGATACGCACCGACAGGTTTTCGACCGACAAAAGCATGCTCACGCCTCTCTCAATCGGGTTTTGATATCCAGTGCGGTGATCAGCGCATCGCCAAACAGGTTGATTGCGATGACGGTGATCGCCACGGCAAGGCCGGGAAAGATGATGATCCCCGGCGCCTTGAACAACAGCCCCGATCCAGATGACATCATCGCCCCCCAGCTTGGCACCGGCGGCTGTGCGCCAAGGCCGAAAAAGCCCAAGGTTGCCTCAAGGATGATCGCATCGCCGGTTGCCAACATGCCCGCCACCAGCACCGGGGCCAGGGCATTGGGCAGAAGATGCCGAAACAGAATAAAGCCGTCGCCCGCACCAAGGCTGCGCGCCGCCTCGATATAGGTTTCAGAGCGGATCGCCATGATTTGCGCGCGGGTCAGCCGGGTGAATTGCGCCAGATAGGCCACCGCAATCGCGGCCAGAGTGCCGGTGATGCCCGGCCCGATGATGGCCACCAGAATAAGCGCCACAAGGATTTCGGGGAAAGACCAGCTTAGGTCGACAACGATGGTCACAGCCCGGTCGAGCCGCCCGCCGAAATAGCCGGCAGCGGCCCCGAGCACCATGCCGACAAAGACCGAAAAGCCGATGGCAATGCCCGAAACTGACAGCGAGGTGCGCGCGCCGTAAAGAATGCGGGTCATCAAATCACGCCCGAATTCATCCGTGCCCAGCCAATGGGCCATGCTTGGCGGTTGAAAACTGTCGGGCAGATTCTGGATGTCGTAATCATAGGGTGTCAACAGCGGCGCGAAGATTGCCGCCGCAATCACCAGCACCAAAATCAACCCCGGCACAGCCCCTCTGGGCGTGGCCAAAGCCCTGCGAAGGGGGGAAAGCAAATGTGCAAGGCTCATGCCATTGCTCCCCGGACGCGCGGATCCATCAGCGCTTGCAAGATATCGCCGATCAGAGTGCCCAGCATGACCGCTATCGCCAGCATCAGCAGGGCGGCCTGCACCACGGGATAATCATGCTGGTTCAAGGCCTTGATCAAGGTCGAGCCCAAGCCCGGCCGGGCAAAGACATATTCAACCGTCACCGCCCCGCCCAAAATCCAGCCAATGCGCAGGGCAAGAATTGTCACCACCGGGATCAGCGCGTGGCGCAGCACATGGCGCAGCATGATCCGGCGGGGCGGCAGGCCTTTGGCATGCAGCAACAAGACGAAATCGCGACCCTGCGCCTCGATCATCGCCACGCGGGTGACGCGAGCAACAAGGGCGGTGCCCCCCAGCCCGATGGTCAGCACCGGCAGCACCAGACTTTCCCATCCCCGCGCACCCGAGACCGGAAACCAGCCAAGCTGCACGGAAAAGCCAAGGATCAGCAGCAACCCCAACCAAAATGACGGCAAGGTTGAGCCGATCAGCACACTGCCCATGATCATCTGATCAGGCCAGCGATCGCGTTTGGCCGCGGCCACAACACCAAGCACTATCCCAACCAGCGCCGAAAACAAAAACGCCAGCCCTCCAAGCGCCAGCGAATGCGGCAGCGCTTGCCAGATCAGCGACGCCACTGGACGGCGGGTTACAATCGAAGTTCCCAGATCGCCTTGCAAAAGATGGCCCAGCCAGAGGCCGTATTGTATGATGAGTGGCCGGTCCAACCCATAGCGCGCCTCGATCTCGGCGCGTTTGCTGGCGGATGAGCCGACCTTAAGCAGGTTGTCGACCGGATCACCCGGAATAAGGTGGAGGATCAGAAAAATCACCACCGACACGGCCAGAAATACCGGCAGGAGGAGCAGGACACGCCTGATCAGAAACCCAAGCATCGTCGCGCCCTCCTGCCGTTTGGCCTATTCCTTCAAGCTTACGTCAAGCATCACCGTGCCGGTGATCGAGGTGCCGTGGATGACCTCGGGCATCACGATGCGGTCTTTGTTATAGGCCATGTTCTGCTCGGGCTGATAGATCGGCGCATAAGCGAACTGGCTTGTCACATATTGATGATAGGCGGTGAAATTCGCCACCCGTTCCGCCTGCGTGGCCGAGCCTGTCATGGCTTTGGCGCGCAGCTCTTCGGCCTTGGGATCGTTGAGCATCGACACGTTGGGATAGCCCAGCCGGTCGGCGCCAAAGAACCAATCCACGATATCGGCATTGCTCCAGAAATACGACCGAACGGCAAGCTGTTGATTGCCGGTTTTGTATTCATCGCGGATGGTCGAGCTGTCGAAGGTGGTGATGGTTGCCTCAAAGCCAACGGCCTTCAGTTGCGCTTGCACAACCTCGGTCAGGCGGCGGAACACGCTGTCGCTTTGGGTCCACAGGGCCACCG
>CBDUEF010000163.1:0-6164 GCA_965366095.1 uncultured Cypionkella sp.
CGCCAACGGTGCCTTTGGTCTGCACTGGTTGCGACCCGAGGCGTTATTTGGCTCAACCTCGATGGACCCTTTGCTGCATTCGGTGTTCTGGTCGCTGACGCTGAACACAGCCGCGTTCTGCCTCGGCTCGATCCTGACCTTTGCCGGACCGGTGGAGCGGATTCAAGGCGCCGCCTTTGTGAACGCCTTTGACAGCGAGGTGCAGGCTGAACGGCTTGGCTGGACCCATGGACAGGCAGAGCCCGAGGCGCTGCTGTCGATGGCGCAGAGAATTTTGGGCGAAGAGCCCGCATTGGCATTTTTCGAAAGTGCCGCGCGGGCCCAAGGAAAGCAAGGCTATCTGCCTGATCTTACTCCGGCATTCCTTGCCGAAGTAGAGCGGAAACTTTCCGGCTCGGTCGGGGCAGCAACGGCGCATGCAATGATCAGCCAGCTGTTCGGTCATGCAACGGTGACGGTCGAGGACCTGATGGCGGTTGCCAATGAGACCGCGCAGATTATGGAATATTCGGCGCGGCTCGAATCTCAACAGGAAGTATTGACGATTACGGCCCGGCAATTGCGCGAGGCCAATGAAAAACTGACGCAGCTTTCAGTGCAAAAAGATGCCTTCCTAAGCCAGATCAGCCATGAGTTGCGCACACCCATGACCTCAATCCGGGCGTTTTCCGAGATTTTGACCGATGGTGATTTGCCCCCGGCAATGGTGGCCGATTACGGTCGCATCATCCATGAAGAGGCAAAACGCTTGACGCGGTTGCTGGATGATCTGCTGGATCTTTCGGTTCTGGAAAATGGCACGGTGCAGTTGGATTTGGGAACCGCTCATCTTGGCAAGATGCTGGATCGGGCGCTGGCCGCGGCCAGCCAGACCCGACCAGAGCGGGTCTTCGAAATACATCGCGATCCGCGTCTTGAAGGGCTCCATCTGAGAACCGATGCCGACAGATTGGTACAGGTCTTCATCAATCTTATTTCAAATTCTCGCAAGTATTGTGATGCGGCGGCACCGGTTTTGCGGATCACCATTCGCCAGAAAGCGGGTAGGGTTTCGGTGGATTTTGTGGACAATGGGTCTGGGATTGCCAAGGACTCTCAGGGGCTTATCTTTGAGAAATTCGCGCGCCTGACGGATCAGACCCGCGCGGGGGGGGCGGGGCTAGGTCTTGCGATCTGCCGCGAGATCATGACAAACCTCGGTGGTTCGGTCAGCTATTTGCCGGGTCAAGGCGGGGCGGCATTTCGGGTGACGCTTCCGCTGCGATTGGAAAAGCCAGCCGCTGGTTGATGGTGGATGTCAACGCTTTGGTAAGGCTCGGCTGGTAATGTAACCATATGGTGTCAGCAAAGGGGGTGGCTGTGGCAGGGCAACAAGGTGCAAGAGTGTCCGATACGGCGATCCGCAGGATATTGGCGTTTGGCCGGGCAGAATCAGCCGTAGGCGGGCCCGGCGCGGATCGAAGCTGGCGACTGGCTTTGGCACGCGCGGCGCGAGATACACTTAAACTTGATCTTGAGGTGACGCGGCTGACCTTGGAGCGACGCTCGCTTGCCGAGTTGTTGGAACTGCCGCCTGAACGTGCTTTGATTGTGGTGCTTGAAGGGCCGGGCGAAGGGCTGGGATTGTTGGTGCTGGATGCCGCCGTGCTTTCGGCAATGATCGAAGCGCTGACAATGGGCAAAGTCGGCCTTGCACCTCTTGCCCCACGCAAGCCAACCCGTACCGATGCGGCAATGGTTGCAAACACCATTGATACTGCGTTGGTTGGCTTGGAATTGGCTTTGGCGCAAGAGGCCGATTTGATTTGGGCCTCGGGTTTTCGCTACGCTTCCTTCTTGGATGACCCACGCCCATTGGGTCTGTTGTTGGAAGACATATCCTACCGCGTTCTGACAACTGAATTGTCTTTGGCAGAAGGCGCACGCAAGGGCATAGCCTTTTTGGCATTGCCAGCAGATGGGCGTGGTCAGAGCCCTGCGATTGGAGCGGAAAAGCCGGATACCGAAGCTCAGGCAGGTCCTGCGTTTTCGCAGGCCCTGGCGGCCCAGGTTGAAGGGGCAGATTGCGTATTGGATGCGGTTTTGGCGCGGGTTTCGATACCGCTTTCAACCGTTTTGCACCTATCACTTGGCGAAACCATCGTTTTGCCGAATGCCGCACTGGATCGGATTCGGTTTGAAGGGTTGGATGGCCGGGCAGTCGCAGAAGGCAAGCTGGGCCAAAATCGCGGGTCACGGGCAGTGCGCCTTACCCCGCCGAATCCGACGAATGCATTGCAGCCCAAAAGCCCGGCAAGTGAGGTTACTCAGCCTGCAAACGGTGCCCCTTTGCAGTCTGCCGTGGCGTTGCGCCAATCGGCCTAGGCCTTGGCCAAAGCAACGAGTTGGCCGCGCAACCCCTCCAGATTGTAGCCAAAACGTGCTGGCGTTGCGATCAGCTCATCAACGGGCAGCTTTGCAGCATTCATCATCGCCCAAAGAATCGAACAACGGTTGCCTGACGCGCAATAGGCGAAAACCGGCCCCTTTGCCCCAGTTACAGCCGCTGCCTGAGCGTTGACATTGTCCATCGTCAACGCGCCACCAATCACCGGATTGGCCACGAAAACCAAGCCAATAGCCTCGGCAGCATCGCGCATGGGATTGGCATGCAAATGCTCGGGAATTTCCTGATCCGGCCGATTGTCAATCACCATCACATAACCTGCCGCTTTGATTTGGGAGAGGTCTGATAGCTCGATCTGAGGGGAAACCGTGTAATCAGTGGTCAGTGATCGAGGGTCCATTTCCATTCTCCGTCAAAAGGGGTGGAGCTAATCGCGTCCGAACCCAAGGCATACACAACATACCTGCACACATTGCGCCAAAAAACACCATACCCTGCAGGCCGCCAAACCCAAGCGATGCCAGCGCCGGGCCGGGGCATAGCCCAACCAAAGCCCAACCCATGCCAAAAAGGGTTGAACCAAGGACCAGATCAGATTTGACTTCCCGTGCAGGCGGCGGCGGTAGATCAAAACCCAGAATCGAGTGTTGACGCAGTGAAGCCAGCCGCCAGGCTAAGGCCATCGGCAAGATTGCCCCCGCCATCACAAAAGCAAGTGTTGGATCCCATTGACCGAACACGTCCAGCCAACCTTGAACCTTGAGGGTATCGACCATACCCGATACCAACAGGCCCGCGCCAAAAAGCCCCCCAGACAACAAGGCAAACAGCAATCGCGCCATCAGATCACCCCCAAGCCATGCCGCAAAATCGCAATCGTGATGCCGCCGGCGGCGATGTAAAACACGGTGGCCACAATTCCGCGCAGCGACAACCGTGATATGCCACAAACACCGTGACCCGAAGTGCAGCCATTTGCCAATCGTGTTCCAAGCCCCACGAGCAGGCCGCCTGCAACAATCAACAGCCAGTTTCCGGTAATATGCGTGGTGACAGAAGAATAGAGTGGCACCAGAAGGGGCGGTACCACCACCAGACCCAGAACGAAGGCCAAACGCTCGCCTGCATCGGACCAGCCTGACCGGTCCAGCAAGCCGCCGAAAATGCCGGTCACCCCCATGATTTTGCCATTGAAAAGCAAGAGAATTGATCCGGCAAGGCCGATCAGCGTTCCGCCAACAAAGCCCCAAATCCAATTGTGTTCCACCACTTTGACCCTCACCGACACTCCTCGATATACCTTTGTGTCGCCCACGGCCGCAATTATCAAGACATGTTCAGATTTTTGCAATTCTCGCCCCATTTCATCAGCTTGACGCCACATAATTCAGGGCTGCAATCAAATCTTTTGCTGTCACCTCGGTAAACGCCTTCGCGCTTCTCTTTGGCTATTGGGATAGGATCAATATAGCCTCATGCTTCATGCTTCATGCTGAGAAAACTCTCTTTATTCAGACTGTTACCTGTAGGGACGATTGCCCGAGCGAAGCGGACTTCTCTCAAAGTCCGTTGATCGGAACCTTGATAAAACTCTTGCCATTGCTTTCGGGCTCCGGCAATCGGCCTGCGCGCATGTTCACTTGAAGCGACGGAACAATCAGGCGCGGCATAGCAAGGGTGGAGTCCCGTTTTTGCCGAAGGGCCACAAAGTCCGATTTTGCGCGACCGGCGCCGACATGCACGTTCAACGCTTTTTGCGCCCCAACCGTCGATTCCCAAGCGTAAACCTCGCGGCCGGGGGCTTTGTAATCATGGCCCACAAAAATCCGGGTTTCATCCGGAAGTTTTAGAATCCGTTGCACTGAATCGAACATGGTTTCCGCTGATCCACCCGGAAAATCACAGCGTGCCGTGCCAAAATCAGGCATGAATAAGGTGTCGCCAACGAAAGCTGCATCGCCGGTCACATAGGTCAGGCAAGCAGGCGTATGGCCGGGCGTGTGCATCACATCGGCACGCATTTGCCCAATCATCAGGCTGTCACCCTCTTTGAAAAGCCGGTCGAATTGGCTGCCGTCACGGGCAAAGCGGGTGCCTTCGTTGAATACCTTGCCGAATGTTTCCTGTACGACGGTGATCCGGTCGCCAATCCCGATCTTCCCCCCCAGGGACTCTTGGATATAAGGCGCAGCAGAGAGATGGTCGGCGTGGACATGGGTTTCAAGAATCCATTGCAGATCAAGATTTTGCGATTTTATCCACGCAATGATCACGTCTGCAGAACGGGTGTCGGTGCGTCCGGAAGCGTAATCGAAATCCAAAACGGAATCGATCACCGCGCAGGCGCGGCCCTCTGGCTCGCGCACAACATAGGTGATTGTGTTTGTTGCCTCATCAAAAAAGGCATGGACGGCCGGGTGCATGGCAGGCTCCTGTCTGATCAAACACATTTTACTTCAAGGTAGAACAGAAAGGGTCATATTTCAATAACTGAATATAATTTGAGTCAGGGCCGAAATTGCCGATTGATTTGGGTCAACGTCGTAGTCTCCCGAACCACGTAGCATTCATTCAGCCATGGAGGGCAATCATGACATCACTCACCACCCGAAAAGCGCAACTTCAGTCCCGACTTGCAGATCTGCAAAGTCGTATGACCGAAATCGAGACCGAATTGGTGCCGCTTGAAGCCAAGGATTGGGAGGACAGTGCCGCAGAACATGCAACGGATGAGGTGTTGGAAGGAATGGGGATCAGTGCGCAGCACGAAATCCGCATGATCAACGCGGCATTTGAACGAATTGAGGCCGGTGAATACGGCTATTGCGTAAAATGCGGCCAAAAAGTCGCCGAAGAGCGATTGGACGTTCTGCCTTACACTCCTTTTTGCCGCAACTGCGCGGAGTAAGGCCGCAATCGGGGAAATCAAGGGCTGTCCGGCCCTGAATGAGGCTGGCATGCCTGCGGAATTTGTGCCGCAGTAAAGCCAAATATGATCCGTCGTCAAACCTGACGGGTTGAGGGGACATAGGCTACTCATTCAATGTGAATGAAGACGAGAAACCGAGCTGGCAATGCATAATCCTTTGGGGTGATTTACAGCCAACATTTGGATGCAGCCGGATAAAAGATTGCATTGGTTCTGTTGGCAAAGCTTAATGGCCCAGCAATTTGGGACCCGGATCATGCTGTTTAACGACCGCCCGACAGAGGATCAAAACAGGCTGGCGATTGCGCGGCGCGGAAATGTGGTCTTGTTGACCATGCCTGCAGCCCGGTTTGATCACACAATAAGGCGGTCGTTGAGCGAGGCAATGAAGACTGTGGCCGCCGATCCGACAGTTGACGCTGTGGTTTTGGCCGGGACCGGTGCGCTTTTCGCTTATCCTGCGGCGCCCAGTGACCGCCTGACCCCGACAGTGGGCGAGATTTGCAACCAGATTGAAAAATTTGGCAAACCAGTGGTCGCGGCCCTACAGGGTGCAGCTTTGGGGCAAGGTGTTGAATTGGCGTTGGCGGCGCATTGGCGGGTGTCATTGGCGGATTGCCGACTGGGATTGCCAGACATAAGGCTTGGTTTGGTCCCCGGAGCAGGTGCCACTCAGCGCTTGCCGAGTTTGATCGGGGCCGCATCGGCCCTTCGGTTGTTGCAAAGTGGCGAGACCGTCACAGCAAATGACGCTTTGGTGTTGGGGCTTTTGGACGAAGTTGTCATCTCCGATGTTGGAGAGGCTGGGTTGGCAGCGGCGCGATCACTTGTGTCTGGGCAGGGTGGGGC
>CBDUEF010000164.1:0-6124 GCA_965366095.1 uncultured Cypionkella sp.
GCAGAAACCTAGTGCCCATCCCAGCAACTGGAAAAACTGCCTTGGTGACTTTCTTGATCTTCATTTTACCGCCCAACCTAATATCGCTTTTTTCAGCGAGTCTACACATTACCAGCCAATGGTTAATAGGCGTTTCTGGCAACAAATTGGCAAAGAAAGACAATCTGTTGTCAATTTAGCTACAATTCAACAACAACACCCCTCGGCTGAGCCTGAACGCCCAATCTCCAATCCGGCTTTGCCTAAACGACCGGGCGAACCCCTGCTATTTTAGTCCGCTCTTTGGCTATGCGCGTTGAAAAGCGTGCCCAGCTAAAACGCGGCATTTCCCGTTCCCGGCGACCGAAAAGACCGCCCTCCTGCCACCAGATCCCATCCTCTGAAAATCGGATATGATGCGCGCGCGATGTAGGAGAAAGGCATAGAACTGTCACGATCATTCCTTGATCACGCGCTGCTTGAGCTATGTTTATGAGGCGTTTTCTCTGCCAAGAACGTCCGCTGATCACCACGCCCTGACGCGGTCCGGTATCGTCAAAGGGCAGAAAACGGGTGTCGCTGGATGCAATTGGATCAAGTTCGTCCAAATGTCGGGTCAGTCCATTGGCCCATCCGGTTTCCAGGCTTTCCATCAAGGCACGCACTTCGGTGGCTGAAAGTTTCTTTTGCGTTTGCAACCGACGCAGGCGGCTTTCCTGATCCGACCTCAGGCGCAAAAGACCCGATGTAAGCGCCACGTTGCCGGCATGACGCCGCAAGAAAACTGCGGTGCTGGCGGCGATTTCATACAGGCTGAGCGGCACCCGATCAGCGCGTCGCCTTGCACTGGCCTGAAAACCGTGATGAACCTCGGCCAGCGGTTCGATGGCGGTCAGACCATACCCAGCCAATCGCAGGTTTACATCCGCCTCATCCAGAAAGAATCGCAGGGCCGGATCAAATCCGCCGATCTGGAGAAGAGTTTCTCGGCGAAACGCGCAATTGGTGCCTTGGGTTTTGACAGCGCGATGCTTGGTTGCGGGGCGAGTTGTCAAACTGGTGGCCTCTAGGGGGTGATCTTGCCCGAGGTGATCCACCTCACAAGCACGCCACTGGTAGGAGATCCCGTTGCGGCCCCGAATGAAGCCCGTCGAAGCAACCACTTGGTTCGAGATGAGCGGGAGAGTCAGACGGGTTAGCCAGGTTGGCTCGGCGACGGCATCGTCGTCTATGAACGCGATCACATCACCTGTTGCCACCCGTAACCCGGCATTGCGGGCCGCCGAGATATTGGGCTCATCAAAACCCACAAGCTTTATTGTCAAACCCATTTCATTGACGATTGCGATGCCTTGCGGGTCGGCAACGATGATCACCTCGAAATCCGGATGATCTTGTTGCTGCAAGCTGATCACGCAACGCCGAAGCGCGGCAGGGCGGTGCCTGCTGACCACGATCACCGAGGCGCGCGGTGGGTTCATCTTCCTGACAGCATTGCTTCCAGGATGGAAACATCGGAGGGGTTGTTCAACTCCCAAAACTGCCGCCCACGGGCATCGACCTCGACACAGAGCACCCGCCGACCGTTCTCCAAAAACCGAAGCTGCTCAAGCCCCTCAAGCTCTTCTATCGGGCCAAGGGGCCAGTTTGGATAGGCGGCAAGCGTGTCGGGGCGATAGGCATAAACGCCGACATGATGGAAAACCGGGGTTGGATCGGCTTCGGCATAGGGGTGTGCGCTAAAGGGAATCACTTCTTTCGAGAAATAGAGCGCCTGATGCCCAGCGCCAAAAACGGCCGTGGTGCCACCGACCCGACCCGCCCGGCGGTCTGCCAGCAATCCGGCCAACATCCGCCCATCACAGCGTAAAACCGGGGTTGCCATCTCGGCCAAAGGATCCGCCCGCAGCCCCGCAATCAGGCTTTCGACAAACCAAGGTGGGGTGAGCGGTGCATCGCCTTGCAGGTTCACGACGATGCTGAAGCCGGGCAGCTGTGCCGCCACTTCTGCACAACGCTCGGTTCCGTTGCGCGCGACAGATGAGGTCATCATCACTTCGGCCCCGAAACCCATCGCATGTTCCGCGATGCGGAAATCATCGGTGGCCACCACCACACGAGCGACACCCGAGACGGCCATCGCCGCCTCCCAGCTGCGACAGATCAGACTTTTCACGCCATCGGGCCCGCTCAATGCCACCAATGGCTTGCCGGGATAGCGGCTGCTGGCATAGCGAGCGGGGATGACGATCAAAACGCTCATTTTTTCAACGCGATGCCGGGCGCATAGGCAATGAAAAAGGGGTTGCCCCAGCCCTCTTTGCCATAGGCCAGCGGGGTGTGATCATCAAAGCGCACGACTAGGCCGCCCGCGCCACGCAAGACCGCATCGCCGGCGGCGGTATCCCATTCCATCGTGCGGCCAAGGCGGGGGTAAAGATCGGCCTCGCCAGTGGCGACAAGACAGAACTTCAGGCTAGACCCCGCGGATTTCATATCCTTGACGGCGTATTTTCCGATGTAATCATCCGTTGCTGCATCGCGATGCGATTTGGAAGCCACCACCATCAGCGCGGTGTTATCCGGCGATGACACGACCAGCGGCTTGATTGCACCGATCTGATCCTTGGCAAAATCGCCGAGTTCTTCAATCGCGCGACCATCCGCTTGCGTATAGAAAAGCCGCCCCTGCGCAGGCGCATAGACCACGCCGCGCATCGGCACGCCGTTTTCGACATAGGCGATGTTTACCGTGAAATCACCGCGCCGCTGCACAAATTCCTTGGTGCCATCCAAAGGATCGACGATCAGAAAGGTTGTGGCGCTCAAGGCATGGCTGGCGGCCTGTTCTTCGGTAATCAGCACCACATCCGGGAAAGCCGCCCGCAATCCGGCCGAGATCAGGGCATCGGCTGCCTCATCTGCCTCGGTCACCGGGCTGGCATCGGATTTCGACTTCACTTCGAAATCCGGGCCATTGTAAACCTCCATGATCCGGTCCCCCGCTTCAAGGGCAAGTTTGCGGATCACCGGGATCAAGTTGTCGAAATCCATACGCACCTCATTGCCGCGCCATGATATTGACGCGTTGTTGATTAATACAGGCTTCGCCTTTATCATCGCAGATAAAGGGAACGGCAAGATTTCCCGGATACAAAGGGCTGACACCCGGTCTTTGAGGTAACAGAGCATGTTTCGGCCACAGATAAAGCAATCGCTCTTTACCGGCGCATTGGTGATGTTTGAGTTGATCTTTCACGGAGCGGTGCGCGATGTGCGAAAGACCAATGGCAACGCCGTAATCGGATTGCTGATGGCGATTGTTCAGGCAGTTTTGATGATTGTCATCTTCGTTTTCATGATGACCCTGCTTGGCGCACATCGGGCGGGGCCGCGCGGTGACTTTGTGCTTTATATCATGACCGGAATTTTCAACTTTTCCACCCATGCCAAGACGCTGGCCGCTGTCTCAAAATCCGCCGGGCCAACCTCGACCATGATGAAACACGCGCCCATGAATACTTGGGTGGCGATTGGTTCCGCCGCGCTGAGCGTTCTTTACCTGCAAACCCTTTCTGCGGCGGTGATCCTGTTCTTTTACCATGTGTTCTGGGCGCGGATCACGATCTACGATCCGACCGGCGTAGGGGCAATGTATCTGCTGTCCTGGGTGGCCGGGATTGGTGTTGGAATGATTTTGAAAGCGGCAACGCCCTGGCAGCCAGAATTTTTCCAGATCGTCACAATGCTTTATGCCCGCGCGAATATGATCTTTTCGGGCAAGATGTTCCTGGCGAACACCATGTCTAGCCACAAGCTGGCTTACTACGACTGGAACCCCTTGTTCCATTGTATTGACCAAGCGCGTGGATTCATGTTCGAAAACTATAACCCCCATAACAGTTCGATCGAATATCCTGTGATCGTGACACTTGTTTTGATTGTTTTGGGCGTGATGGGCGAAAACTTCACCAGAAAACATGCCTCAGCCAGCTGGAGCGCCGGGAAATAGAAAACCACAGGATCAACTGGCCAAGCGGTTCAGGCTATTGCTGACCCAAATTGCAAAGTCGGCCAAAGTTGGCAAAGGCTATGCAGCCAGAAAAGACTCGGTTTTCATCACATTCAGCCCTTTTTCCAGCATCGCGCCGCCTTGCAGGCTGGTCCACCCCTCCTTATATAGGCCGAGAAGCCGGGTAAGACTGCAACTTTTGCGTTGCGCCTGCCTAAACTCACTGGGATCGGCGTGGAATGCCTGTTTGGGTTCCACTCCTCAACATCGCCTTAAGAAGGGTATATAATCATGGCTAAAGTCATCGGGATTGACCTCGGGACCACCAACTCTTGCGTTGCCATCATGGATGGCTCGCAGCCCCGCATTATCGAAAATTCGGAAGGCGCGCGCACGACGCCGTCCATCGTTGCCTTCACGGATGGCGAGCGTCTGGTCGGGCAGGCTGCCAAGCGGCAGGCTGTCACCAATGCCTCGAACACCATTTTTGCCGTCAAACGCTTGATTGGCCGTCGCTTTGATGATCCGATGATCGTCAAAGATCAAAAGCACATGCCGTTCAAGGTTGTGAACGGTGGCAATGGCGACGCCTGGGTTGAAGCGCGTGGCGAGAAGTATTCGCCCAGCCAGGTTTCGGCTTTCATCCTGCAAAAGATGAAGGAAACCGCCGAATCTTATCTGGGCGAGAGCGTGACTCAGGCCGTTATCACGGTTCCGGCCTATTTCAACGACGCCCAGCGCCAGGCCACCAAAGACGCAGGCAAGATTGCCGGTCTGGAAGTGCTGCGTATCATCAACGAGCCGACCGCAGCCGCATTGGCCTATGGTCTGGACCGCAAGGAATCACGCACCATCGCCGTTTATGACCTTGGTGGCGGCACGTTTGATATCACCATTCTGGAAATCGACGACGGTTTGTTCGAGGTGAAATCCACCAACGGAGACACCTTCCTTGGCGGTGAAGATTTCGACATGCGCATCGTCCAGTTTCTGGCGGATGAGTTCAAGAAAGAGCACGGCGCCGATCTGACGCTGGACAAAATTGCGCTTCAGCGGCTGAAAGAATCTGCCGAAAAAGCCAAGATCGAGCTTTCGTCTTCCAGCCAGACCGAAATCAACCAGCCGTTCATCTCGATGGACAAGAACACCGGCCAGCCGCTGCACTTGGTGGTGAAACTGACCCGTGCCAAGCTGGAAAGCCTGGTGGATGATCTGATCAAAAAGTCGATCAAACCTTGCAAAGACGCGTTGAAAGACGCGGGCCTTTCGGTGTCTGACATTGACGAGGTGGTTCTGGTCGGCGGTATGACCCGGATGCCGCGCGTGATCGAGGAAGTGACCAAACTGTTCGGCAAAGAACCGCACAAGGGGGTTAACCCGGATGAGGTTGTGGCCGCTGGCGCTGCGATTCAGGCAGGTGTGTTGCAGGGCGACGTGAAAGACGTGGTTTTGCTTGACGTGACCCCGCTGTCGCTGGGCATCGAAACGCTGGGCGGCGTGTTCACCCGCCTGATTGATCGCAACACCACGATCCCGACCAAGAAAAGCCAGATCTTCTCGACCGCCGAGGATAACCAGAACGCAGTCACCCTGCGCTGCTTCCAGGGCGAGCGTGAAATGGCGGCTGACAACAAGATGTTGGGCCAGTTCAACCTTGAAAGCATCCCGCCCGCTCCGCGCGGCATGCCGCAGATCGAGGTTACCTTTGACATCGACGCCAACGGCATCGTGACGGTCAAGGCCAAGGACAAAGGCACCAACAAGGAACAGGCGATCACCATCCAAGCCTCGGGCGGTTTGTCCGACGAAGATATCGAGAAAATGGTGAAAGACGCCGAAGCCAATGCCGAGGCCGACAAGGATCGTCGCGAGTTGGTGGAAACCAAGAATCAGGCTGAAAGCCTGATGCATTCCACCAAAAAGTCGCTTGCCGAGCATTCCGACAAGGTTGACCCGTCAACCGTCGAAGTGATCGAGCTGGCCATGGGCGCGCTGGAAGAAACCCTCAAGTCCGAAGATGCGGGCAAGATCAAGGGCGGCATCCAGAACCTGACCGAAGCCGCGATGAAGCTGGGCGAGGCAATTTACAAGGCCACCGCCGATCAGCAAACAGACAGCGATCCTGATGAAGCC
>CBDUEF010000165.1:0-6112 GCA_965366095.1 uncultured Cypionkella sp.
GATCGGCGGAAAGCGTGGTGGCCAGCATCTGGAACGGCTCGGCGCGGCGCGAGATCATCTTGGGCGCGGGGACGTGCTTGATCACCAGCTCATACAAAGCGGTCAGATCTTTGCGCGGGCCGTCCAGTTCCACATCGGCCCAGCCAGAGCGACCCGAGGCGTAAAGCACGGGGAAATCAAGCTGATCGTCGTCGGCACCAAGGTTGGCGAAGAGGTCGAATACCTCATTCAAAGCGCGCGCAGGTTCGGCGTCGTGTTTATCGACCTTGTTCAGCACCACAATGGGGCGCAGGCCCAAAGCGAGTGCCTTGGAGGTCACGAATTTGGTTTGCGGCATCGGGCCTTCGGCGGCATCGACCAGCAGCACCACGCCATCCACCATCGACAGGATGCGTTCGACCTCGCCGCCGAAATCGGCGTGGCCGGGGGTGTCGACGATATTGATCCGCACGCCGCCCCATTCCAGCGAGGTGCATTTCGCCAGAATCGTGATGCCACGCTCGCGCTCGATGTCGTTGCTGTCCATGGCGCGTTCGGACACGGCCTGATTTTCGCGGAAGGAACCGGACTGCTTCAGAAGCTCGTCAACGAGGGTGGTTTTGCCATGGTCGACGTGCGCGATGATGGCGATGTTGCGAAGCTCCATCGGAGGGACTCTTTCTGTTCATATATGTTTGGCGCGGCGATACCCCAGATGCAGCGGAAAGGCCAGAGGAACCTTTTGCCGGGTCTCATGCGATTGGATTGGCGGCAGGAATTCGGGCAGCGCATTCGGCGCGGCGCGAAAGACACGTTCTGACCCCGAGCGCTTCCGCCCTGTGGATAAGTGTTGTGTGTAGCGAAAACTGTGGCAGAGTCGCGAAAAAATTGGGAGTAGAGCATGAAGATCAAAGCCGCTGCGCCGGTGCGCAAACCTTTGCCCAAAACGGTGCCCAAAATCGTGCCCGAACCAGTCGCCATGCCCGCCCTGATATCGCTGCCCGAACTGGTGCCTGCGCCCGATAAGGCCGGTGCTTTCACCGAAGCCGTCGATGTCCTGAGCAAGAAAATGGATCAAATGCTGCGGCTGATGGATGATCAGGTGCATTTGCAAAAGGTGGCTTTGTTGCAGGACGGCCATATTTTGCGCTTTAATGGGCCGGCAGGTCAGCGGATTGCGTTGTCTTTACCCGATGCGCAGGACGATTATGTGCAGCGCCTGATTTTGCGAAATCGGAACTTTTACGAGACCAAACTCTTGGCGCTTGTGCAAGAGATGGGCATCGTGAATTCCGACAGCATCGTCTGTGATATTGGTGCAAATATTGGAAATCACAGTGTTTATTTCGGAAAAGTGTTGGGGGCTGCCAGAGTTTTGGCCTTTGAGCCGCAGCCGCATTGCTATGAAACCCTGATGGCGAATATTGCGCTGAACGGTTTGCAAGAGCGGGCAACTGGATATAATTGTCTGGTGGGGGAAAAAACCGGCAGCGGGCAGTTGGCAAAATTCAATGCGCGCAATCTGGGAGGCACGGCTTTTGCGGCCTCGGGGTCGGGTGATATTGCGCTGGTGGCTTTGGATGATGCCTTGGCCGAGCATGATCTGGCGCGCCTTGATTTGATCAAGATTGATGTCGAGGGCATGCAAATGGAGGTTTTGCGCGGAGCCGAAGGGATTTTGGCCAAGCGTCACCCAACGATCTGGGTTGAGCTTTTGGCGCGGGACAATGTTTTTGACGAAGCAGCGACCTATCTGGCGCAGTTTGGCTACAAGCCCAAGCATATCGGGCTGAATGACGTGGTGTTCCGGGTGTGACTGAAAAGGGCCGGTCGATGGACCGGCCCTTTTGTTTTAGCCCTTCAGGGCCTTGTTCAGGTATTCATCAACCTTTTCCAGATAGCCCATCGTGGTCAGCCATTTCTGATCGGGGCCGACCAGCAGCGCCAAGTCCTTGGTCATATGGCCATCTTCCACCGCATCGACGGTGACTTTTTCCAGCGTTGAGGCAAAGCGCATCAACTGATCATTGTTGTCCAGTTTGGCGCGATGCTTGAGACCGCCGGTCCAGGCAAAGATCGAGGCGATGGAATTGGTCGAGGTGGCCTTGCCCTTTTGATGCTCGCGGAAGTGGCGGGTGACGGTGCCATGCGCCGCCTCGGCCTCGACGGTTTGGCCATCGGGGGTCATCAGGATCGAGGTCATCAGGCCCAAGGAGCCAAAGCCTTGCGCCACGGTATCGGATTGCACATCGCCGTCATAGTTCTTGCAGGCCCAGACATAGCCGCCCGACCATTTCATTGCCGAGGCCACCATATCGTCGATCAGGCGGTGCTCGTAATGGATGCCCTTGGCCTTGAATTTATCGGCAAATTCAGCCTCATAGATTTGCTGAAACAGATCCTTGAAGCGGCCGTCATAGGCCTTGAGGATGGTGTTCTTGGTCGAAAGATACACCGGCCAGCCAAGGTTGAGGCCATAGTTCAACGACGCGCGGGCGAAGTCGATGATGCTGTCGTCAAGGTTATACATGCCCATATAGACGCCTGCCGAGGGGGCCTGATAGACCTCTTTCTCGATCGTGGTGCCATCATCGCCGACAAATTTCATCGTCAGCTTGCCCGCGCCGGGGAATTTGAAATCGGTGGCTTTGTACTGATCGCCAAAGGCATGACGGCCGACAACGATGGGTTTGGTCCAGCCGGGAACCAGACGGGGGACGTTCTTGCAGATGATCGGCTGGCGGAAAATCACGCCGCCAAGGATGTTGCGGATGGTGCCGTTGGGCGATTTCCACATCTGTTTCAGGCCGAATTCCTCAACCCGCTGCTCATCGGGGGTGATGGTCGCGCATTTCACACCAACGCCGTATTTCTGGATCGCATGGGCCGAGTCGATGGTGATCTGATCATTGGTGCGATCACGCTCTTCGATCCCGAGATCGTAGTATTTCAGATCAATATCCAGATAGGGCAGGATCAGCTTTTGCTTGATGAAATCCCAGATGATGCGGGTCATCTCATCGCCATCGAGTTCGACGACGGGGTTGGCTACCTTGATCTTGGTCATATCGGCCCCTTTTGGTTGAATTGCGCCTTGTTTAGTGGAATTGGGCACCGTTGTGAAGGTGGTATGCGACGGTATACCGAATTTAGCCGAAGTAACGGGCGGTCTGGACGCGGACCCACTCCCACAGGCGCGGAGCACCCTTGGCAATTTTGACGCCGACGCGGGCGTCGAGCTGCTCGGCGGTGACGTTGTATTCAATCCAGGTGCCGCCGCCCGATTGCAGATTGGCCATGACGGGCTGCACGCGGTCGAGCGATTTGGCGAAAAGGGCGTCGGGGGTTTCGCTGGCCTCAAACTCATCCCAAAGGGCACGAAAGCCGGGGCCAAGGTCGGGCGGCAGCAGGCCGAAGAGGCGGTCGGCGGCGCGGGATTCGGCGGCGAGGGTTTGCTCGCTGGCATGGGCGGTGCCATTTGCCGAATGGATCGGCACATCGCCCACGTCGATTTCAACCAGATCATGGATCAGCAGCATTTTGATCACGCGGCTGATGTCCACCGAAGGCCCGGCCTGATCGGCCAGCACCAGCGCGTAAAGCGCCAGATGCCAGCTATGTTCACCCGAGTTTTCCCGCCGCGAGCCATCGCAAAGCGTGGTGGCGCGCAGCACGGATTTCAACCGGTCCGCCTCATTCAGAAAGGCGAATTGCTGCGCAAGCCGCTCAGACATCGGGGCGCCGCAGGAAAAGCAGGCACAGCGCCGCCAAGGTGCCCGCTCCCAGCACCATAAGGGCGGCAAAAGCGGTTGCCGAAAGCCCCAGATCGCAAAAGCCGGGGAGGATCAGCAGGGCAAACAGGAGCGTCGTGGTCAGTATGCTGCCCAGCACCAGAAAAACCGCAAGCGCCGGAATCGCCTTGATCTGCGCCGGGATCAGCAAGATCAGCGTGAAGGCCAATGCCACAAGCAGGATCGGGGGAAAGGCCGCCAAAGGACTTTGTACCAGAAGGGGCATCTGGTCCAAAAGCCTTGCAAGGCCCGTGCGGCCCGACGCTGTCGCAAATCCGTCCGGTGTCTCGCAGCGCATCTCGCCCAGCCGCAGGGCAATCCCAAAGAGCGCACCCAAGGGAAGCGAGGCGGTCAGGGTCGGCAATAGCGACGCGCGCAGTCTTGATCCCGGCCCACTCATGCCGTCTTAATGCCCGCCGCCAGAGTCCATCACCACTTTCGGGCCATCACGCCCCTCGCGCTTGGCTTTTAGCGCGGCTTCAAGAAACTTGCGCCCGCGCACTTCGGCCACGCGAACGCGGTAGGCGGTCAGGAACGCTTCTTGCATGGTGGGCGAGGCGTCGAGCAGGATTTTCGACATCTTGTCGGCCAGCTTATCATCCTCCAACTCGACCATCGCGGCCAGAACATCGCGGGCAAGGGCATCACCCATATCATCAAGAACTGACATTCAGCGCGATACCTCGGTCAGGCGGCGTTTCACATAGGCCGACACGGTGGAGATCATCGGCTTCATATGCGCCTCTTCGTCTTTGAAGAAATGGTCAGCGCCCTCAACAACATCATGGGTGATGGTGATGCCCTTTTGGTCATGCAGCTTGTTGACCAAAGACACGGTGTCCTTGGGCGGGGCCACCTTGTCGGCAGAACCGTTGATGATCAGACCAGACGCCGGGCAGGGGGCAAGGAAGGAAAAGTCATACATATTGGCGGGTGGTGCCACCGAGATAAACCCGGTGGTCTCGGGGGGGCGCATCAAGAGTTGCATGCCGATCCAAGCGCCAAAGGAAAAGCCCGCAACCCAGCAATGTTTGGCATTGGGGTTCATCGCTTGCAGATAATCCAGCGCCGAGGCGGCATCAGACAGCTCGCCAATGCCCTCGTCATAGACGCCCTGCGAGCGGCCAACGCCACGGAAATTGAACCGCAGAACGGTGAAGCCAAGGTTGTAAAAGGCGTAATGCAGGTTGTAGACGACCTTGTTGTTCATCGTGCCGCCGTGGCGGCTGTCGGGATGCAACACGATGGCAATCGGCGCGTCGCGTTCCTTTTGCGGATGGTAGCGGCCTTCGAGACGGCCTTCGGGACCGGCAAAGATAACTTCGGGCATAGGGGCTCCCGTGAGTGTTGAGCAAGCGATTTGTTGACGAATTCGCTCGGATATCCTAGAACCATTCTAAGGCGGCAGGTGCCGCCACGGACTGGGTTTGAGTTAAGCGGCCCGGTGCCCAACGTCAATGGATTTGGCAGGAATAGCATGAAACTCTCGACCAAAGGACGTTATGCCATGGTGGCGCTGGCCGATCTGGCCTTGGCGGATGCGAAATCGGGCGGCGATGAGTTGATGTCACTGGCGGCGATTGCCAAACGGCAGGACATTTCCTTGCCCTATCTGGAGCAGTTGTTTGTCAAGCTGCGCCGGGCGGGGCTGGTTGAGGCGGTGCGCGGGCCGGGGGGTGGCTATCGTTTGGCCAAAAGCCCGGATGCGATCCGGATTTCCGATGTGATGGAGGCGGTTGAGGAAACTGTTGACGCGATGCATTCGGGGGCTGGGGCCTCGGGCGGGGTGTCGGGGAGCCGGGCGCAAAGCCTGACCAACCGGCTTTGGGAGGGGCTTTCGGCGCATGTCTATGTGTTTTTGCACCAGACGCGGCTGTCGGATGTGATCGGCAATGCGATGGTGCCTTGCCCGGCGGTGCCGCAACTGTTCCGGGTGGTGGATGAATGAGCCGGGTCTATCTGGATTGGAACGCCACGACGCCGCTGCGGGCTGAGGCGCGGGCGGCGATGATTGCGGCGATGGATATCACCGGCAATCCGTCCTCGGTTCATGCCGAGGGGCGGGCGGCCAAATCGTTGATGGAACGTTCGCGTGCCAAGATCGCGGCGGCTTTGGGGGCGGAGGGGGCGGATATCGTGTTTACCGCCGGGGCGACCGAGGCTGCGGCTTTGGCCTGTGCCGGGCGGGGCTTGTCTTGTGCCGAGGTGGAGCATGAGGCGGTGGCGGCATGGTGTGCGACGGATTTGGCGGTAGATGGGGCGGGGCGTGTGACGGTGGTAGAGCCTGCGCGCTCGGCCTTGCAACTGGCCAATTCGGAAACCGGCGTGGTGCAGGAGTTGCC
>CBDUEF010000166.1:0-6098 GCA_965366095.1 uncultured Cypionkella sp.
AGCAGGTCTTGTTCGCGCAACCCCGACCGCAGCCGTGCCGCCACTTCAATGAGCACCGCATCACCCGCAGCATGGCCATGGCGGTCATTCACGGCCTTGAATCGGTCAAGATCGACGATAAGAACGGCATAGGGGCGCTGGTTGACCCGTGATGCCGTGTGAATGGCGGCCAGTTGCGCCAGGCCATAGCGGCGATTGTGGAGCCCGGTCAGCGGATCAATCACCGCCATGCGAAGGCCCTGACGAACCGAGGCCCGCAATCGGTCCGCCTCACGCTTGCGCACCAGCAGCCGTGACAGGCGCAGCGCAATTTCTTCGGGGCCGGTCTTGGACTCGATCAATTCGTTGGCGCCAAGATCGAACGCCATGGCCCGGCTGATTTGGGCGGTTTCGGGAAAGAGGATACAGAACAGGGCGTTTCTGGTATCGGCACGGCTGCGCAACTCGGACATCAGACGCAAACCGGCGCTGGCCGTTGCCAGATCAGACTCGATCAGGAAGATGTCAGGGGCTTTGCCCTCGATCTTGCCGCTGTGCAGGCATATCTCGGGCGACATCAAGGCGATGCGGTCATGGCTGAAACCCGCGAGGGCGTGGCGCAAAAGCAAACCACGCTCGGGGGTTGCCGTGATCAGGGCCAAAAGGCCCGGGCGTTCCAGAGCTGGCATCGCCTCGGCAAAGCCGAGGACCGCGAGTTTGCCGCGGTCTTGCGCCAAACCTTCCATCTGGTCAGCGTCGCGGATCAGGCTGCGGATGCGGGCGAGCAGAGTTTGATCATCCATCGGTTTGGTCAGGAATGCATCTGCCCCGGCCCGGAAGATGTTTGCGCGCAGAGCATCGCTTTGCTCAGAGCCGACAAGGACAATGACCGGAATGCTGCGGGTGGCCGGTTCGGCGCGCAGGCGACGAAGCATGGCGGCGCCGTCAAGATCAGGCAACTGGGCATCCAGCAGGATCAGATTTGGCTGTTCGCGCGTGGCCAGCGCCAAAGCTGTTGCCCCATCTTGCGCAAGAAGCGGGTGATACCCTGCCTCGGTCAGTTTGACCTTGAGCACGATCCGGTTTGTTGCGACGTCATCCACGACGAGGATTTTGCCAACCATGGCGGAATTACCTGCTTTACCTGTTCAGTTTCAGCGATCAATCTAGCGTTCTATCTACAGGCCGAGTGTGCCGGGAAAAGGGTTAAGAAAACCTTTCCAAGGCTGTAACAAAGCCATGACAACTTGAGGGAAAATGCCTTGAAACAAGGGAAAACGCCGGTAAATGAGCAAGATTCTGCCGAGACGCTCGCGCTCAAGGCATTAACCTGGTTGATCGCTCAACCAGAAGAGTTTTCCGCGTTTCAGATGGCGTCGGGCGCGAATCCCTCTGATCTGGCGAGTCTTGCGCAAGCGCCCTCTTTTCTGGGCGCGGTGCTGGATTTTGTGCTGGAAAGCGACGCAAGGGTGATGGCGTTTTGTGAGGCGCATGCGATAGGCTATGACGCACCAATGCGGGCGCGGGCGGTTCTGGCCGGGCCCGCAGGGATGAACTGGACCTGATGGATTTTTCAACGATTAACTGCACGGAAACCCGATGATTGACGCCTTGATTTTCGACAAAGATGGCACACTTTTTGATTTTCGCGCCAGTTGGGGCGCAGTTGGGGCGCAGCTGATTGATCAGCTTTCGCCCTTTGCCGTTTCAGGGCGATCGGTTCAGCAGCTTTTGGGCTATGATCCGGCCAGCGGGAATTTTCAGCCCGACAGTCCGATGATCGCGATGACGACGCATGAGATTGCACAAATGCTGGCGGAAAATCTTGCCGGGATTTCTCTTGCCGAGGTCACAAGGTTGATGGATCAGCTGGCTGTCGAAACCGAGATGGTGCCGGCGGTGGCCTTGCGTCCGGTTCTGGCGGCGCTGCGGGGGCGGGGGTTGCGTTTGGGCCTGGCCACCAATGACACCGAAATTCCAGCGCGGGCGCATTTGGAGCGCGCTGGGGTGCTTGATCTGTTTGATTTTGTCGCAGGCTGCGATTCGGGTTACGGTGGGAAACCCGCTCCGGGGCAGCTTTTGGCCTTTGCGGCCAAGCTGGGGCTGGTGCCGGGACGGGTGATTATGGTGGGCGATTCCGTCCATGATCTGGACGCCGGGCGGGCGGCGGGGATGCATGCCGTGGCAGTCCTGACCGGGATCGCCACCAAAGCCGATCTGGCCCCGCATGCAGATGTGGTTTTGGATGACATCAGCCAGCTTGGCGCATGGATTGACCAGATGCAGGCTGGGTAAACTTTGCGACATTTGCGTCGGATTGGCCTGCGCGCGCCAAAAACGACACAATGGCGTCGCCGATGGGGTTCGCGTTGGCGGTGGCTTTCGGTCATCTTCGCGAAAACGGTTCGGGTCTTGTTCGGCCGGGTTCAGCGATGGAGACCACTATGACCGATGATGCAAACCGCAAGCGCCGTGCTGGTGGCCGAGCAGGCAACAAGGTGCGCGCCGGATCGCTGGCCATAGATCAGATGCCTTGGCGGATCCCCGTCAACACCGACCGCCCAATTGAGCCGTTGGACGCTGACGGCGTGCAGGCGATCCACCGTGGCACCATGCGGATATTGAAGGAGATCGGGATCGAGTTTCTCAATCCCGAAGCGGTGGAAATCCTGCGCAAAGCCGGATGCAAGGTGACTGGCACCAACGTTAAGATGGATGAAGAGTTTGTGATGGAAATGCTGGGCCATGCCCCTGCAAGTTTCACCATCACCCCGCGCAACCCCGAACGTGAAGTGATCATGGGGGGCAAGCATATGCTGTTTGTCAACGTGTCCTCACCGCCAAATTCTTGGGATCTTGAACGCGGAAAACGCTCGGGTGATTTCGAGACGTTCAAGGATTTCGTGAAGTTGACGCAGTATTTCAACTGCATCCATATCGCAGGCGGCTATCCGGTTGAGCCGATCGACATTCACCCGGCGGTGCGCCATCTCGATTGTGTCTATGAAAAACTGACCCTGACCGACAAGGTCTGTCATGCCTATTCGCTGGGGGCCGAACGGGTTGAGGATGTGATGGAGATGGTGCGCCTTGCCGGCGGCCTTAGCCATGAGGAATTCGACGCGCGCCCAAGGATGTATACCAATATCAACTCGGTCTCGCCGCTCAAACATGATTATCCGATGCTGGACGGTGCGATGCGACTGGCGCGGCGGGGGCAGCCGGTGGTGGTCACGCCGTTCACGCTTGCGGGGGCCATGGCGCCGGTGACGATGTCGGGCGCGGTAACTTTGAGCCTTGCCGAAGGTCTGGCTGCAATTGCGCTATTGCAATATATCAATCCGGGATGCCCGGTCGCACTCGGCACGTTCACCTCGAATGTCGATATGAAATCGGGCGCTCCGGCTTTTGGGACGCCTGAATATATGCGCGCCACACAAATGACCGGGCAGTTGGTGCGCCATTACGGATTGCCGTTGCGCTCTTCGGGCGTCTGTGCTGCCAATGTGCCGGACGGTCAGGCGATGTGGGAAACCTCAAACAGTCTTTGGGCTGGGGTGCAAAGCCAGACCAATATGGTTTATCATGCAGCGGGTTGGCTGGAGGGCGGGCTGATCGCCAGCCCGGAAAAGTTCATCATGGATTGCGAAGTCTTGCAGATGATCCAGCGTTATTTCGAAGCCGCTACCTATGCCACCACCGAGGATGACATCGCGATTGATGCGATCAAAGAGGTGGGCCCCGGCGGCCATTATTTCGGCTGCCAGCACACGCAAGACCGCTATCAACATGCGTTCTATGCGCCGTTCTTGGCCGATTGGCGCAATTATGAGGCCTGGCAGTTGGATGGATCGGTCTGGACGGCAGAACGGGCACATGGCATCTACAAGCAGATCATGGCCGAGTTTGTGGCCCCCGAGATAAACGGCGACCACCAAGAGGACTTGCGCCAGTTCGTGGCCCGCAGAAAACAGGAAGGTGGCGTGCCGACGGATTTCTGAAGGGCTTTCCCCACTGGCAAGCGGGCCTTGGTCGCGTTAGGCTAAGGCTGTAACCAGAGGGCCGGGCATGATAAAATCGACGCAGAACCGCATTGTGATGGCCCTGATCGGGGCTGCTGCGGGGATCAGCCTGTATGTGTTGGGGCAGCAAGTCAGCACAGGGGCTCTGCCTGATCGGCTGGCTTTCGCGCTTTTCACCTTGGCGGCAAGTTTCTTTTCCGCCCTGTTGGTCACTGCCGGACCGCTGAAGATCGGGCGCGCGGCCCTGGGCTCTGCGGCGATCGGGCTGGTGGTGGCAGCGTTGCTGACTTGGGCCGGATACCGTTTCGGCACCATGGACAGTTTTTTGCAAACCGGACAGCCGATTCTGATGGCGGCGGTTTTGACATTGATCCCCTTGCCCTTCTTGATCGCCTCGGCTGGGCCAGGCTGGCGCGATTATCCGACCCTCTTCCAGCAGGCCTGGAGCATTTTCGTGCGCGGCTCGCTGGCTTGGGTGTTTGTGGGCGTGTTCTGGGCGGTGATCCTGCTGTCGAACACTTTGCTGAACCTTGTCGGCGTGATGGTGATCGAGGATCTGCTGGAACACGATGTCATGCCGTTTTTGATTACCGGCGCTATTCTGGGGCTGGCGCTGGCGGTGGTGAATGAGTTGGCAGACTATGTATCGCCCTTTCTTGTGCTGCGGCTTTTGCGGCTGCTGCTGCCTTTGGTGCTGGTGGTTCTCGTGGTGTTTTTGGTTGCGGTACCGATACGCGGGCTTAACGGGTTGTTTGGCAATTTCTCGGCGGCGGCGACCCTGATCGCCATGGTGGCGGCAGGCGCCACTTTGGTGACTGCGGCAGTTGACCAGATCGACGCTGAGTCAACTGCGACACCGTGGATGCGCAAGGCCGTGCAGGCTTTGGCGGTGCTGTTGCCGCTGCCGTCGGCTTTGGCGGTTTGGGCGGTCTGGTTGCGCGTGGCGGATTACGGTTGGACGCCGGGACGGCTGTTTGCGGCGCTGACGGCGGCGCTGGCGGTGGGGTATGGGTTGAGTTATGCGGTGGCGGTCTTGCGGGGTGCGGGCTGGATGGCGCGGATCAGGCAGGCGAATGTGGTCATGGCTTTGGCATTGGTTGCGGCGGCAGCGCTGTGGCTTACGCCGGTTTTGAACCCGGAGCGCATTTCGGCCTACAGCCAGTTGGCCAGGTTTGAGCATGCCAACCGCAATCCCGCAACGCTGGATATTTACGCCTTGCGGGAATGGGGCGCGGCTGGGGAAGCGGTGCAGGAAAGTCTTGGCAAAATCGCCGCAGAGCCGGGAAACGAAACGCTTGCCAAACTTTTGGCGAATGACACCGGTTCGGACGATGCCCCCACTGTGCCGGTTGAAGAAATGCGGGGGCAGTTGGCGGTGATACTTCCCTTGCAACCCGAATCGGCGGCCGCAACGCGGGACCTGCTGCTGACAGCGGCGGATGAAGCGACATTGAGCGAATGGCTGGGCGCGTGCAACAACCGCTTGCCCGGTGGTGGCGCGGGGTGCCTGATGGTGGTGGCGGATTTTTACACGTCACAACCCGGAGAAGAGGCCTTGCTCGTGACGAGGACAGCTCCAAACTATCTGAAATTTGCGGTCCTTGGTGTTGATCTGACCGGGCTGGTCACACGCGGGGTTTGGATGATCGACGGCACTCTGCCGCAATATCAGGCAGGCGATGCGTTTCTGGCTGCCGCGCAGGCCGCGCCCGGTGCCATCAGCCCGGCCCCGATCAATCAGCTGAATATTGGTGGCATCGGTTTGATACCCGGTCAATAGGTTTTGCCTTTTGTTAAGCCCTTGAGGTTAGCCTTAGGGGGGAATCAACGGGTGCTATCGCAATGCTTGGGCTGATCAATCGCTCACTTCAGTGTTTCTTGCGCGACAGCTATGGGCCGGTCGTCTGGACGCAGGTTGCGCAACGGGCGCGGCTGGGGTTTGATGATTTCGAGCCGATGCTGCGCTATGAGGATAATCTGACCGAACAGGTGATCGCTGCGGCCAGTTTGGTTTTGAAGCGTCCACGTGAGACTGTGCTTGAAGATTTGGGCACCTATCTGGTGTCGCATCCCAATGTTGAGGCGCTGCGTCGATTG